>JBFGJY010000004.1:0-72841 GCA_041576975.1 Gammaproteobacteria bacterium
AGCAATAAATAATCTTGCTAACTGAAATCAGAGCCAGAACAATCTTGCGAATAAAAAAATTTATGTTCACTAAAATTCGTTACAGAACCACCTTCTGAGTAATTAAATAACGCTACTTATTGAAATTCGTGACTGAATCATCTCGTAGGAAATAAAAAATTCATGCTAATTGAAATCCGGGATAGAGCCAGCAGTTTTGTAGCCTACATAATCATCGGTCTGTTGGTAATATCTTTTGCGTTATGGGGTATCCAAGAATACTTTGGTAGTGGTGGGGCGGCACCGGTTGCAAATATCAATGGCAGCGAAATCTCACTCCCAGAATTCAGTCAACAATTTCAACAATATAAACAAAGACTGCAAGACAATTTAGGAAATAACTATCAGCAGCTTTATCCAGATGAGAGCGTTATCAAGAATCTAGTAATTGATAACATGGTGAATACTGAATTATTGTGCCAAGAAGCGACTAATGCAGGCTTTCGCATTAGCGATGCCAGTTTGGTAAAAAGAATTCAACAAATTCCTCAATTTCAAAAAGATGGAAAGTTTGATCCAGAGTTGTATGAACGTCTTTTGCAAGTTCAACGCTATAACAAAACTCAATTCGAAAGTGAGTTACGTGAGCAGGATAAATTAAGGCAATTCGAAACTTCATTAGCGGCATCATCGTTTCTGCCTAAAACTGATTTACAGCGCTTCCAGAAGCTAACTGAACAAGCACGTGACTTTAAATATGCAATAGTCAAAGTAGATCCTAATGCAGTGACAGTTTCTTCAGATGAGATCGACAATTATTACAAAGAAAATCAACAACTGTATCAAACTCCTGAACAAGTAAAACTTGCTTACATAGAGCTAAAGGAAGAAGAATTAACCGATCAAATCAGTGTTAGTGCTGATGATGCACGTGCCATCTACGATTCACAGCCAGAGCGCTATGTGACCGATGAATTACGCAAGGCGCGTCATATTTTACTCAAAGTACCTAATGAAGTTGCAGCGGATGCCATTGAATGGGATGAAGCCTTGGACAAGGCAAATGGTTATATCCAGCAACTCAAAGAAGGTGCGTCATTTGCAGAGTTAGCCAAACAACATTCTGAGGATAGTTTGTCCGCTGAAAAAGGCGGGGAGATAGGCTTTATTGCACCGGGTGACTTTACTAGTCAAGAGCTTGAAGATGCTCTATTTTCTCTGAAGGTGGGCGAGCACAGCAAACCCATCCGTACCGAGCAAGGAATACAAATACTAGCGTTAGAGGAGATACAAGCTGCTGAGCAAGAGCCATTTGAGAATGTACGAGAGCAGATCATTAATGAACGTAAAGGTCAATTAGTCCAAGAGCGTTTCATTGAAATTGCAGAAGAGCTCGCAAATTTAGTCGTTGAACAACCCGATGATTTACAGGATGCCTCTGAAAGCTTTAACTTGGAATTAAAAGAGACAAATTTTCTCGAAGCAAATAGCAATGCAGAAATATTTGCTTATCCTAAAATTCAATCGCTTGCATTTTCGAATGACATTTTAAATGAAGGTTTAAATAGTGAATTGATCGAAGTTGCAGATGGCCATGTCATAGCATTTCGTTTGCTTAAACATAAAAAATCCGAGCAAAGACCTTTGGCTTTAGTAAGTGCGGAAATAAGTAATGTTATAGCTGTACGCAAGGCATCCAAACTAGCTAATTCAAAAGGCAAAGAAATTTTGGCGCAAATGCAAACGGGCAGTTCTTTAGAAAGCCTATCTGTACAAAATTCGCTTGAGTTAATCAGTCATGGCGCATTACAACGCGATGATAATCGGGTGCCAAACATTATCACTAGTCATGTTTTTAATATGTCACGGCCGACATCTGATAAACCTACTGTTGACGGTATCGCATTAGTTGATGGAACATTTGCATTAGTAGAATTAAACAATGTAGTGGATGGCACAGACCAAGTCGACGACGAAAAAGTTTTGCAGTTATCGCAACGTGTCAATTATGGTCGTAGAGAATTTAATGCGATCCTTGAAGCCATTAAAAATGATGCAGACGTGGAAGTATTTGAAGATAATTTATAGTGCTATATTAATTACTTAATTATCCATTTTTTAGTATAGTCCCAGCCCATGCAGCTTAAGCTTCATTGGCAAATCCTCATTGCACTGCTGCTTGCAGTATTGGTCGGTTGGATAGTAAGTCCGGACACCAGTCTATTCGGAGTATCACTGGTATCAATTTTCGATTTTGTTGGACAACTGTTCTTAAACGCGCTGAAGATGATCATCGTGCCGTTGATTATTTCATCCATCATTATGGGTGTAAGCAATCTTGGTTCTAGTGATGCATTTGGTCGTCTAGGCACCAAAACACTGCTTTACTATGTCGTAACCAGCACCATTGCCATTCTAATTGGCATCGCAGTGGTGAATATTATTCAGCCGGGTATCGTCGATGGCACTCCTGCAAAAGAAATTTTAGGTTTAAGTGCGGACACTAGCGATGTCATGGAAAAAGTTGAAGGCAAATCTGCCTCGGATGTGGTGGGTATATTTTTACGTATGATTCCAACTAACATCGTGAAGGCTGCGGCAGATGGTCAAATGCTAGGGCTGATATTTTTTAGTTTGTTGTTTGGTTTCTTTATAACCAAAATAAAATTAGACACTCAGAAAGTACTGCAAGCATTCTGGCAAGGTGTGTTTGATGTCATGATGTTGATTACCGATCTAGTCATGAAGTTTGCACCCATTGGTGTGTTTGCATTGGTCGCTAAAGTCGTCACCATTTCAGGCTTCGAAGCATTTAAACCGTTACTGACTTTTTTCTTTACGGTGATCATTGCCTTGCTCATTCACATTGTCATCGTTATGCCGTTGTTGCTGAGATTTGTTGGTGGAGTCAGTCCCATCAAACATTACCAAGCTATGGCGCCCGCATTACTTACGGCATTTTCCACCGCATCTTCTTCTGCAACCTTACCAGTCACTATTGATTGTGTAGAAGACCGTGCAGGTGTTTCCAATCGCGTAACCAGTTTTGTATTACCACTGGGCGCAACGGTGAACATGGATGGTACAGCACTGTATGAATGTGTAGCGGCCATCTTTATTGCGCAAGCCTATGGTTTGGATTTAACTTTTGCGACACAATTTTCCATTGTTGTTTTGGCATTGATGACTTCCATTGGCGTCGCAGGCATTCCTTCAGCAAGTTTGGTTGCGATTGCGATTATTCTTGCAGCGATAGGCTTACCCGCCGAAGGGATTGGTTTAATTTTGGCAGTCGATCGTGTGTTAGATATGTGTAGAACCGCTGTGAATGTGTTTAGTGATTCATGTGGGGCGGTGATAATTGGAAGGACAGAAGGAGAAGTAGGCATATTACAGGCTTAGAGCACGAGCTTGAGTTTAAGGGGAACCGATCTTGATTAATGGCAAGAAGTGAACGCACAGAGCATTTATATAAAGTTATCAAATTAGCTTGTTCATTTTCTTTGCTTGTCCAAAGAAAAATGAACCAAAAGAAAAGACACCCAAATTTACTTGCACTACGGGTGCACTCGCCACGCAGAACGACTTTGCCGTCGGCACGAAGCACCATCCAGGTGCTGCGCGCCTCAAATGAACACCCATTTTCATTTGCCGGCAGTCTTATCTGCTTGCTCGTCAAGCAAATAACGGGGAGTTAATATGGTTGCAATATTTGATTAAAAATAATGATGTAAATAATCTTGTTAGCATAGTCGTATGAAAAATGACCATAAAAAAACTTCTTGCTGAAAATAATATAAATGATGTGGGGTCAGCAGAAAAATTTATTAGGGGAAAAATTAAAAATTTGCAACGCATTGGGGATCTTGGACTAGGTAAAGATTGCAATCTGACAGGAACAGGACTTGAATTGTGAATTGAACAGTTATTTTATCAAACAAATTTTAATATAGAAAAAGGTCGTGAAGGTAAAGAAGATTATATTGTCAGTTATATTCCTGAACATCCAATAAAAGATAAGCTTGTGCTTGAAATAAAATCATCTAGACATTTTCAAATTAGTGTTGATGATTTGCGACAATTAGACGACTGGGTTTTTGATTTATCTGGTGAAGAGAAAACTAGAAAAAAAGGACTTGGTGGAGGAATAGATGTCTTAGCGATGGCCACTCAAGGAATGCTGTCAGAATCTAAGCGGCATCCTGATCCACACAAAGGTGTGCTAATCTTTAATGGTACCCTTGGCATGCCATTTGAAGAACGTATCTCGTCTAAGCTTCACTCAAATCAAATTGAACTTGTAGAGAAAAGAAATTTTTGCATCATTTCGATTCAAGATTTATTAAAATTATTTGAAAAGCCAGAAGAAGTTTGGTCTATCCTCCATGAAACTGCTGGAGAATATAAATAAAATTAGAAAAGAGTTAGCTATAACCCGACATTCCTACAATATTAAAACCTGCATCGACGTAGGTGATCTCGCCAGTAATGCCACTGGCTAAATCACTGCATAAAAATGCAGCGGTATTGCCGACTTCTTCGATGGTGATGTTTTTGCGCAGCGGGGCATTTTGCTCGACATGGTCAAGCATTTTGCGAAAGTCACCAATACCCGCTGCAGCGAGGGTGCGGATGGGGCCAGCTGAGATGCCATTCACGCGAATACCATCAGGGCCCAAGGAATAAGCCATATAACGGATATTGGCCTCTAAGCTGGCTTTGGCAAGGCCCATGACGTTGTAATTGGGCATAGCGCGCACTGAGCCCATGTACGTCATCGATATGATGGCGGCATCGCGCCCTTTCATCATTGGGCGTGCTGCTTTGCCTAATGCAGTCAGGCTGTAGCTGCTGATGTCGTGTGCAATTTTAGAACCTTCCCGAGTCGTCATCTCTACAAAATCACCGGCCAGTTCTTCTTTGGGCGCAAAGGCTGCAGAATGCACCAGGATATCTAAGCCATCCCAAGATTTGCCGAGATCGCTAAACAATTTAGTGATTTCTGTATCGCTTTCTAAGTCGCAAGGCAAGGTAATTTTAGCCCCACATTGCTCTGCAAATTTTTCTACACGGGATTTGAGTTTGTTATTTTGATATGTAAATGCAAGCTCAGCACCTTCGCGTTTCATGGCTTCGGCGATGCCCCACGCGATCGAGCGGTTGCTTGCAATACCAACAATCAAGGCGCGTTTTCCAGCTAAAAATCCCATGATAATTTCCGTTAGAGGTTAAAAGATATACTCATTGAAAGGCTAGATTGAATTATTTTTGTTGTTAAACAGTCTATAATTGCAGCACAGGGAAGAATCATTAATCATTATTAGATTATCATAAACTTGCCACGTGAACAGCCGTTCCGCAATTCTCTTTTCCATCATACTAAGCTGCATACTCAACGCATGCAGTGAAGGAGTTTGGAACAGCCCCTATCCAAGTGAATCCGATACAGCGGATGTGATTTATTCATCGTTTAGCGAACGTCCTAAACGTTTGGATCCGGTTAGCTCCTATAGTGCCAATGAGTATCAATTTATCGCACAGATTTATGAACCTCCATTGCAGTATCATTATCTGTTACGCCCATATAAGTTAGTACCTCTAATTGCGACAGAATTGCCACAAGTGCGATATTTAAATGGTAGTGGTAAAGAAGTATCCGAAGATCAAACTTCTGAAATTGCGTTTTCGGAATACATCATTTCAATTCAACAAGGAATTTACTTTCAACCTCATGCTGCTTTTGCAATGGATGATCGGGGTACTCCATTGTATTTGAATTTAAAAAATGCGGATTTAGAAAATATTCATACCTTAAGTAATTTCGCTGCAACGGGTTCACGTGAACTTACGGCTGCCGACTATGTTTATCAAATTAAGAGGATTGCCAGTCCATTTTTACATTCACCGATTGCCGGCGTCATGCGGGAATATATTGTTGGGTTTGATGAATTTAGAAAACAAGTAGGTGAAAAATACAAAGATGAAAAAAATATTTGGCATGATCTGCGAAGTTTGAATTTTGAAGGTATCACCGAAGTCGATCGTTACACTTATCGAATTCGAATTAAAGGGAAATATCCGCAATTGGTGTATTGGCTTGCAATGCCATTTTTTTCCCCCATGCCATGGGAGGCAGAGAAGTTTTATAGTCAACCAGGCATGGAAGAGCGCAATATTTCACTGAACTGGTACCCCGTTGGCACAGGTGCCTTTATGTTAACCGAGAATAATCCAAACCTACGTATGGTTATGGAAGTAAATCCTAATTTTCATGGTGAACGTTATCCTTCACAAGGTGAGCCAGAGGATCAAGAAAATGGTTTATTAATAGATGCCAATAAAGAATTGCCACTTGTGCATAAAGCGGTTTATAGCTTAGAGAAAGAAAACATTCCATATTGGAATAAATTTTTACAAGGTTATTACGATGCGTCGGGTATAACTTCGGATAGTTTTGATCAAGCTATTCAGTTTAGTTCTCAAGGGGATCTACAGTTAACGGAATTGATGCAAGCGAAAGGTATTCAATTAGAGACAGCTGTGACGACTTCTATTTTCTATATGGGTTTTAATATGACCGATGCTGTAGTAGGTGGAGATTCAGAGCGCGCTCGTTTGTTACGGCAAGCGATTTCTATAGCAGTTGATTACGAAGAGTATATATCCATCTTTGCAAACGGACGTGGTGTTCCTGCGCAAGGTCCAATACCGCCTGGAATTTTTGGGAATATAGAAGGTGAAGCTGGAATCAATCCTTATGTCTATAACTGGGAAAATGGCGAACCAAAAAGAAAAAGCATCGTTCAGGCCAAAGAGATCATGGCAAAAGCCGGTTATGTTGATGGTATTGATGCCGAAACCGGTAAACATCTCACTTTATACTTTGATACGCCGGCAGCGGGACCGGATGCTAAGGCGCAACTCAATTGGATGCGTAAACAATATCAAAAGCTTGGTATTCAGTTGGTGATTCGCGCTACGGATTACAATCGTTTTCAGGAAAAAATGCGTAATGGCACTAGTCAAATTTTTCAATGGGGATGGAATGCGGATTACCCGGATCCAGAAAATTTCTTTTTTCTGTTGTATGGGCCGAACGCGAAAATAAAACATGCTGGAGAGAATGCCGCTAACTATGAAAATCCGGAGTTTGATCGTCTATTTGAACAAATGAAAAATATCAAAAACGGTCCTGAACGTTTACAAATTATTCAACAAATGACAAAAATTCTGCGGCATGATGCGCCTTGGTTATGGGGGTTTCATCCTAAGGCATTTTCTTTATTTCATAGCTGGTACCAAAATGTAAAACCTAATTTAATGGCGAACAATACGCTAAAGTATTTGCGCGTCGACGGTGACCTCAGAAAAGCAAAGCGTGCTGAATGGAATCAGCCTAATTATTGGCCACTGATTATTATATTTTTATTTTTACTAATCTCATTTATACCAGCAGTGATCGGATTTTATCGGCGTGAACGGAGCACAGTGAAGTGATTGCATACATAATACGACGTGCCTTGTATGCGATTCCAATACTTATTGGAGTCAACATTATTACCTTCTTGCTATTTTTTGTAGTCAATTCACCGGATGATATGGCGCGGATGTTTTTAGGACAAAAGCATGTAACTGAACAACAAATTGAAGATTGGAAAAGTGAACGTGGCTATCACTACCCATTGTTTTACAACGCAGAAGCCAATGGTGTAAAAAAACTAAGTAAAACTATATTTTATACAAAATCAGTTCGCTTATTTATGTTTGATTTTGGCCGTTCTGATAGTGGGCGAGATATTGGTTTTGATATTAGTCAGCGTATGTGGCCAAGTTTAGCCATCGCTGTGCCACAATTGATTATTGGATTGCTTGTAACTATTACTTTTGCATTACTCATAGCATTTTTTCGTGCGACGTATATTGACTATTGGGCGGTTATCGTTTGCGTAGCGTTAATGTCTGTCTCGAGTTTGTTTTATATCATTGGCGGTCAATTCATCATGGGGAAAATTTTGCGAGTTGTCCCCATCTCTGGTTTTGAAAGCAGTATTTTTGGAATAAAATTTTTAATATTACCGGTAATGATTGGCATCATTGGTGGTATAGGGTCTAGCACACGATGGTATCGAACCATATTTCTTGAAGAAATTAACAAGGACTATGTGCGTACTGCGCGTGCTAAGGGAATTTCTGAACAAATGGTGTTATTCCGTCATGTACTGCGTAATGCGTTAATTCCCATTCTTACTGGTGTAGTGGTGATTCTGCCGTTGCTGTTCATGGGTAGCTTGATTACGGAGTCTTTTTTTGGAATACCAGGCTTAGGTAGCTATACCATCGATGCAATCAATAGTCAGGATTTTTCAATTGTGCGTTCTATGGTATTTCTCGGAGCGTTTTTATATATCGTTGGATTATTATTAACTGATATTTCTTACACCATAGTCGATCCCAGGGTTAGGTTGAGCTAATCACAATGTTTGGTAACCT
The DNA here is from genome assembly GCA_041576975.1 of Gammaproteobacteria bacterium. Taxonomy (GTDB): domain Bacteria; phylum Pseudomonadota; class Gammaproteobacteria; order UBA4575; family UBA4575; genus JBFGJY01. Next base: position 8,470 of record JBFGJY010000004.1, read on the forward strand.
AGTTTTTTTACTTACAGATATTCTGATTTTTGGTTTGGTATTGTGTATCGTTTCATTTTTTGTATACGCAATGCGAAAACCACATCTACGCAAACCATGGCGACAAGTGGTACGCAAAAAAGCTGGTGTCATTTCAATAATTATCTTATCTGTTTATATCGGTATTGCGTTACTAGACTCCATGCATTTTCATCCAGTATTAGTAAATCAATCCAATAATCCTGGTGAAGTGCAGTACAGTGGCGAAGTACTAAGCGTGCTTGATCAGATGCTTTCCAATTTACGAATGAGTAGTGAAAAAACTTATTCGGCCCCCTTTGCTGCGCATTTATATGCTAAGGAAACCATACAATTACCCGATGGTACGAAGCAACGTGTATATCCACGTTTATCTTGGGGTGCGGTGCATCTTGATGATCCTGAAAATCAAAAAACTGCAGACATAATCAAACTAGCCTTAATCGGCGTAATCAAGACTTTTCTTGTTTGGAGTGTGCTAGTTGCGTTGTTGTGTTTCTATGTATCCACAAAAGCAAAAAATTCATTTGGTAAAACAGTTAGAAGTATGTTTAGTGGCGAATCAGAAATCCCATGGATAACAGCAGTAATCACTTTAGCGATAGTTTTATTAGTACTAGTTGTTGGAGCGGAATGGGCAACAAAGTATCACGTACTCGGCACGGATAAAGTCGGTGAAGATGTTTTGTATCAAGCCCTCAAGAGTATTCGCACTGGTGTAGTGATTGGAACTTTGACAACACTATTGATGCTGCCGTTTGCGATCACGCTGGGTATTATGGCCGGTTACTTTCGTGGCTGGATCGATGATGTCATTCAGTATCTTTACACCACGCTCAATTCTATTCCGGGTGTGTTGTTAATCGCTGCCGCAGTACTCATATTGAATGTGTATATGAGTAAACATGCTGAAGAGTTCGCCAGTCTGACTCAACGCGCAGATTTGAGATTGTTATTTCTGTGTTTAATTCTAGGTTTAACTAGCTGGACAGGGTTATGCCGCTTATTACGGGCAGAAACACTAAAGCTACGTGAAGTTGACTTTGTTCAAGCAGCCTCTGCATTTGGTGTAGGCTCAACTCAAACTATATTCAGGCATATTTTACCGAATGTAATGCATATTGTTTTGATCACATTAGTGCTAGATTTTAGCGGTTTAGTATTAGCAGAAGCTGTGTTGTCGTATATTAATATCGGTGTAGATCCTACTATGAATAGTTGGGGCAATATGATTAATAGCGCACGTCTTGAAATGGCACGTGAGCCTATCGTGTGGTGGTCATTAGCCGCTTCTTTATTTTTTATGTTTACACTTGTGCTATTTGCAAATTTATTTGCTGATGTGGTGCGAGATGCACTAGATCCGCGGTTAGCAAAACAATAAATCATGTCTGATCTATTACTGCACGTAGATAATTTAACGACAATATTCCAAACCAGTAGCCGCACGATTACTGCGGTAGATAATGTTAGCTTTAAAGTTAACACAGGTGAGACATTTGCTTTGGTGGGTGAATCGGGGAGTGGTAAATCGGTTACTGCATTATCTATTATTCGACTTTTGCCCGTGGCAGCGAAAGTGACTTCAGGCGCAGTAAATTTTGATGGTATTGATCTGTTGGCCTTACCAGAACGCAACATGCGCGACATTCGTGGAAGTGGTATTTCAATGATATTTCAAGAACCAATGACATCGCTTAATCCGGTCGTAAAAGTAGGACGACAGATTTCTGAAGTGTTGGTGCGTCATCAAAAAATGACGAAGGCGCAGGCTCGTCAACGCGCCTTAGAATTATTGGATGCGGTAAAGATTCCTAAGCCTTCTTACACCATTGATACCTATGCGCATGAATTATCGGGGGGTATGAAACAACGTGTGATGATTGCCATTGCCTTAGCTTGTGAGCCTAAACTGTTAATTGCAGATGAACCCACTACTGCGCTCGATGTGACGATACAGGCACAGGTATTGGATTTGATTAATGATCTGCAACAGCAATTTAAAATGGCGATTGTCTTTATTACGCATGACCTGGCTGTAGTGAAACAAGTTGCCGATCATGTGGCGGTTATGAAAGAGGGTGAAATTGTTGAACAGTCCAGCAATGAGGTATTCTTTTCTTCGCCACAACATCAATACAGTTGGGATCTATTTGCGGCTTTGCCAGCCATGGAGAAACGTGGCCGGCTGTTACTTGCGAGTAATCAAAAAATACATAAACCTGCAACTAAAAATGTTAAAGATAATCACACCTTGCATGTAAATGAACTAAAAGTGCATTTTCCAATTCGCAAGGGGATTTTTAAACGCACAGTAGGGTATGTAAAAGCGGTAGATGGAGTTTCGCTTGAAATACCTCCAGGTAAAACCGTTGCACTAGTAGGAGAGTCGGGTAGTGGTAAGACAACGGTTGGCAAGGGAATTTTACGATTAGTGCAACCAACATCTGGTGAAGTCACATACTTAGGCTTGCCAATTCACAACATCGACTATAAGCAGTTACTCGAACAGCGCACAAATTTACAAATAGTCTTTCAAGACCCGTACTCATCCATGAATCCACGCATGTTAGTAGGCGATATAATTGAAGAAGGGATGAAAACACTCAATGTAATTCCTGATGCTAATGCACGTAAGGCACGTGTTCTGGAATTACTTAAGCAAGTAGGTTTAGACGAATACGCACATCTTTATTATCCGCATGAATTTTCTGGTGGTCAGCGTCAACGCATTTGCATTGCCAGAGCACTGGCAGTAAATCCAAAGATTATTATCTGTGATGAACCAACCAGTGCCTTAGATGTTTCAGTGCAGGCACAAATCCTCGATTTGTTAAATAATTTACAAGCCCAATATGGGATTAGCTATTTGTTTATCACTCATAATATGTCAGTTGTGGCTTATTTTGCAGATCGAGTAGCGGTGATGTATCAGGGTAAGATTGTTGAACAAGGTGAAGTTGAACAGGTTCTAACTCATCCAAATCACGAATATACAAAAAAATTGTTGAGCGCCGTTCCGAAGTTGGTGCCACCGACACGGGTAGCATTATAGATTTTATTCGACAAAAAATTCTAATTTAATACCCGCGACATCGATAATGTCGTGGTCTTCTAAAGGTTGCGCCTTACCTTCAATGACTTCGCCATTTAATTTAGAAGCGGTGTCTTCGCTGCCGTCTATATGTATGATGAAGTAACCGCTACTCCTTTTTGTAATGCCAACTACGGCAACGTTAGGTTTTCCAATTGTGGTTAGAGATTTATCTAGTACTAATTCCTTACCGCTGTTACTGCCACTTAGAATTTGAATAAGTCCAAGCTTATTTGCACTAGAAATTAACTGAGTGGGACAATCATGTTGTTGAGTTGACTCTTCTGGGTGTTGTTCTTTGTCTTCATTTACTTCTTCGATGGGATCAGCTGCCTCCTTATTATTAACAGTGCTGATATTCTCGTTTATGTTATTTACATCATCCATTATGTTCTCATTAACATCTTTAATTACCTCGCTAGAGTTATCACTCGATTGTCTTTCAGCATTGGCCAAGGCATAAATCTCATCAACTACACTTTTGATTGAGTCATCAAGATTTTTTTCGCTAGAATTTGGTGTCATCACTACCGTCTTTTCAAATTCACTATTCGCGGAGCTGGTGGCTAAATGATTAATGTATTTAATGCGGTGGTTGCCAATATCAATGATATCGCCATCTTTGAGGGCGTGTTTTTTAACAATTTTAGAATTCACAAAAGTGCCATTAGTGCTATTTAGGTCTTCTAAAAAAGAATCATTGAGTACAGTCGTGATTTGTGAGTGATAGCCACTGATTGCAAGATTGTCTAAACAAATATCATTATCAGTACGCCGACCGATAGTGATTGTATCTTTATCAATTGTGTATTCGTCTAAGACTTTATCATCAACACTTAAGATTAATTTAGGCATGTCAGTGTTCTACTTTGGTAGAAATTTACTGAATTTTTTCTTCCAGGCTTTCTTTCCAGGAAACTCTTTGTTGGGTTTTGCCAATAGAACCGAAACGTTATCTCGGCCCCCATTTTCATTGGCAATGGTGATCAATCTATCCGCCAATTGATCAAGATTATCCTTGAATGCTGTTACTGTTGCAAAAATTTCCTGATCATCGACCATATCTGTCAGACCATCGGAACAAAGAAGATAAATATCTCCTGGCATTGCTAAATCTTCTTTGATATCGACAGCAATACTACCTTCAATGCCAAGAGCACGTGTAACCAAATTTTTATTTAGTGAAGAATTCGCTTCCTCTTGAGTATAAAAACCGCGATCAACTAGTTCTTGTAGTAACGTGTGGTCAACAGTAACTTGTTGAAGATTTCCATCTCTATAACGATACATCCTGGAATCACCAACATGCGCTATAGTAATTTGGTTATCATAAAAAATAGCCATCACCAAAGTAGTTCCCATGCCACGATATTGTGGTTCAGTACTGCTTACAGAAAATATCGTTTCATTAGCCTTAACTACTGATTTACGTGCTGCTAAACTTTCTTTTGTGTAACCAGTTTGTTCATCGGTCTCTCCTGGTGAGAGTTTAGGGATTTCAGCACGCAGTTCCTCTAAGATTGTGTTGACGGCTAAGCGGCTGGCAACTTCTCCGCCTTTATAACCTCCCATGCCATCTGCTAATACAACTAAGCCGATTTCTTGGTCCTCACCAATTTTGTCTTCATTATTTGATCGCACCAGACCAGTATTTGAGCGTCCTGCGATGTCTAAAATGCCTTTGAGATTCATAACAAAAATCTAGCCGTCTAACATCATCTGACATTCGCGTAGCTTATTAGCCATGCTTGCTGCAGATTGAAAGCGTTTGTCAGGGTCTTTTTCTAGTGACTTGTTTACAGTCCAGGCAATGCAGGATGGTGTGCTCGGATTGATTTCGATTATATCTTTATGTCGTTCATGTGTGATCGAGCGTATCAGTTCTGCCATAGTTTTGGGACGAAAAGGTGGTGAGCCTGTTAATAAGTGGTAAAGGCTAACACCCAAAGAATATAAGTCTGAGCGCGCATCTAATCTCTCTCCTGCCAGCTGTTCAGGAGACATGTATAAAGGTGTTCCTAATATCGATCCCGCACGAGTGCGTGTAGAATCAGGTATTCTCGCGATTCCAAAATCAGTAAGCTTAACGTAATCATCGGTTTGGTTATACAAAATATTTGCTGGTTTAATGTCTCGATGGATCACATCTTGCTTGTGTGCATAGGCTAACGCATCTGCACATTGTGCAATTAATTTTAATAGATTTTTAGGGTGTAAAAGTTTATCAGCACGGGCAAAGTTACGTAAGTTGATACCGTCCACGTACTCCATCGCAATGTATGCGAATCCATCTGTTTCGCCGTTATCGAATATTTTAACGATGTTTGGATGATCTAAATTCCCGGCCGTGTCTACTTCTCTATGAAACCGAAATTTGTATTCATCTAGTTGGTTAGCATCTAGTTCATCAGTTAAGTTGAGTACCTTAATTGCAACCATTCTATCTGCAGCTATATCTTTTCCTTTGAATACAGCACCGGTAGTACCTTTGCCTAGTAGTTCAATTGCTTTATAGCGACTTCCATAGAGTTGTGGGTAATCACTTAATTCCTCTTCAGTTTTTGAACTATCATCTTTAAGTGTGATGAAAGTTGAGTCTGTGTCTTCAACAGTGGTTACAAGTTTTTCTTGAATTGATTCTGCAATTATATCAGTTTCTACTGGTACTTCTTTGGTTACAATCTGTTGATCAGAATCAACATTAGGCTCGATCTCAAAGGACTGTAAGCGCTCTTTTACATCTTTGAAATTAGGCTCATATGTTGAGATGTAAAGTAGAACTCGTTTAGCGTTTTCCGGATCACCTTTAATTTGAAAATCTATAGCCAAATTATATAGCAAGTTTGCTGTGTCATGGTTGTGTGTGCATTGCTTGAATTTTTCAAAGGCTAGACTCAGCTGACCTAGGCCCTGTAGTTTTAGTCCAACACTACGTGCATTATTTCTTGATAAGAAACGATCCGCTGCAGTCGGAGAGGGTGCTGGAGTTTCGTCAGCACCGACTTGTAGAATAAGCCATGAAGTTACAATTAGTGCAACTAGTGTCAATATCGTAATCCACGGTGAAAGATGCCAGCTCCACTGGCCCGCAGCAACAATAATTAGACAAAATAGGCTAAATACTACCCATTTATTATTTACTATAGTCGCTTTCAGCATTCTTACCATATTGCACAATAGAGCCTAGGAAAAGACTCATTGTCTGTACATCCATTTGTACATCGGTTGTCTAATGATCTGTCTAGGCGCGAATTTTTTTGCGTCATTACTGACTTCTGATCAGTAACTCTAAAAGCATGATATTCGGCTCATATATCCCCTATCTTTGGGGGTTTATATGATTTGGGAGCATACTACAGACACCTCTGTTACCACCATAATTGGCGGCTCGGGGTGCGACGAATAATCTTATTTTAATGACGTAGGTCGAAAAATCAGTGGATTATGGGAGCAAAGCTTCAAATTTGGCGTAATTTGGCTTAGTCAATGAGAATGGATTCTCCAGGGATAAGGGGTTGATTTGGGTTCCTGCCATTGATTATGGCCAAGCGATCTACCGTAGTGTTGTTGCGATTTGCTATCTTCCAAAAGCTGTCTCCCATCGCGATTACATAGAAATATGGGGCTTCTATATTACTCGGTTTAGAAGCTGATACTTGTTCTGTTACTGCATGGCGAGTAGTAATCTTTTTACTATTATTTTTAACGGGCGGGACTCGAAGAGAGTGCCCAGCCACGATGGTATTGCCGTTCAGATTATTTGCCTCTCGTATCATCGCTACGGATGTGCTGTAGCGTTTCGCGATACTACTCAAGGATTCACCTTTAGCAACAATATGTTTTTGCCAGGCTGGCAAAGTTTCTTCGGGCATACTATCGATGATCATCGACAATAGCTCAGCGTCATGCTTTGGAACTAATAAGCAATAGCCTTCAGGGATGAGGTAATTTAGATTTCGCAGGGCTGGATTTAGCATGCACAGTTCAGTTGCATTAATGCCTGATGTTTGAATAAGTTTTGAAGTGGATATGCGTTTATTAACTTCAATAGTTTCTATGTGAGGTTCATCGGCTATAGGATGAAGTAGAGTGCTGCTTAATTGCTTATCACTTACTATTGCACTTAACGCTAATATTTTAGGGATGTAATCACGTGTTTCTCGTGGCAACTGCAGATCCCAATAATTTTCTTCGTTGTTATTCGCAGTGTTTGTTTTTAACGCTCGTTTTACACGCTGTGGACCTGCATTGTATGCAGCTAAGGCAAGTAACCAATTAGCATCGAATTGATTATAGAGGTAGGCAAGATAGTCCAGCGCAGCAGCGGTAGAGGCATACACATCATGGCGGCCATCGTAACCATATGTCTGTTGTAAGCCAAATTCTTTTGCGGTATAGGGCATGAATTGCCACAACCCTACAGCTTTAGCGCGTGAGCGTGCTTTAGGGAAATAACTGCTCTCTACGATCGGCAAAATTGCCAACTCGGCTGGCATCTGACGCTGTTCAATCTCGCTTAAAATAAAATGGATAAAAGGTTCTGCTTGTCGCGTTACAATAGATAAGTAATCAGCATTGTTTAGATATTTTTGTTTTTGTTGAACAACACGAGGATGCTCATAGAATTGAGATAAAGCTAAATTTTTTGCAATATGTTGCCAAATGAGTTGTTCGTTACTAGTGAATTTGATAGAAGAAGATTCGATAACAGGCACATTTATTGGAGGAACAATAAAATCAGGAGTAAGTGCATCGTCTGTTGCAATTCCAGTCAAAACTTCATTGCTTGAATTGTTCGGATTTGTAGGGGAGTGGGTGCAACCGGTGAAAAAAAGTGTCAATGCTGTAAACAGAGAGTAAATTATACTTGATACTTTCTCACTCATGTGCGCGAAGAATAAAGATACAAATTGAGGAGATCAACATAAAAAATATAATGGAAATAGAAAAATTATTATATGTATTGAATCTTTTTCGAAGGTTTGCATCACAACTAATTGTTTTAAGGTAAAATTAAGCCATGCAAATCTCTCAGCTATTCAATACTTCAAAAATTGCTCAGCAATTGAGTGATTGGTATGCAAGCCCTGCTGGACAAATACTAAGCAAAGAGTTGGGAAATAAATTAGAGCAGTTATTACCGAATCTATTTGGTTATTATGCCTTACAAATAGGGACAATCTGCAATGATATAGATTTGATGAGTAGCAGTACGATTGGTAAAAAAATATACATGACAGAGAATTCCAAGCAGGGAGTCGTTGCAGCAAGTCCGCTAGCTTTACCTTTTCCACAAGATACTTTGGACTTAATTGTATTACCACATACCTTAGATTTTACTAGTGATCCTCACCAAGTTTTACGCGAGGTGCATCGGGTACTTGTTTCCGAAGGCCACATTGTACTGATAGCATTTAATCCTCTAAGTATGTTGGGTTTGTGTAAGCTTGCATTGACACGTAGCAAACGTGTTCCATGGACTGGCCATTTCTATTCTTCACGAAGATTAAAAGATTGGCTCGCATTATTAGATTTCACTGTAAATGTAACCGAGCATGTAGGCTTACGTCCACCACTACAGAATCTGCGTCTTCAGCAGCGTTTAGAGTTTCTTAATAAGGTTGACCGTTATGGAATGGGTCGCTTAGGTGGCGTGCAAATATTTGTTGCCAAGAAACGTGTGTTTACGCTTACACCCAGTCCCCAACTCTGGCGTCCACGTCGTCGTATCCTTCCGGTAAATGTGGCAGAACCTACTGTAAGACAGATGAGTCATGTCAGAACAAGTCGAAATCTACACTGATGGTGCCTGTCGTGGTAATCCTGGACCAGGAGGATGGGCAGCAATTTTGCGGTATCGAGATAATGAAACCTTAATCCATGGCGCAGAAGCCGAAACCACAAATAACCGCATGGAATTGCAAGCCGCAGTGTCGGCATTACAAAAATTAAAACGTCCTTGTAGTGTTCGTATCACTACCGATTCACGTTATTTAATGGATGGAATTCAACATTGGTTACCAAATTGGAAACAAAATGGTTGGAAAACCTCTGCAAAAAAACCTGTAAAGAACGATGACTTATGGCGTCAATTGGATAAGTTAGTTGAAGGTCACAATATTACTTGGAATTGGGTAAAAGGCCATAGTGGTCACGCTGAAAACGAGCGAGTGGATCGTTTGGCCAATGAAGCGATTGATAATCTGTTATCGTAGAACTATCAATTGTCAAGTTGTTTTAATTAAATCAAAATTAAATATTAAATCTTTAAAATATGCGCCAAGTAGTACTTGATACAGAAACCACTGGTCTTGAAGTTTCCCAAGGTCATCGCATTATCGAAATTGGTTGTGTCGAGATCATGCATCGGCGTACTACAAACCAAACATTTCATCAATTTATAAATCCTGAGCGTGAAATAGATGAGGGTGCCTCAGAGGTGCATGGTATCAAACAGGATTTTCTTAAGAATAAACCTAGATTTTCAAATATTGTAGATGATTTGATTCAGTTTATTGATGGTGCAGAGCTTATTATTCACAATGCTAGTTTTGATGTCGGATTTATAAATACCGAATTATCACTAGCCAAGCACAGCATTGCTGATATTCGAGAGCGTTGTATGGTTATTGATTCTTTAGAGTTAGCTAGAAAATTGCATCCTGGACAAAAGAATAGCTTAGATGTCTTATGCAAGCGTTATGAAATAGATAATTCTCACCGCGAACTGCACGGCGCATTACTCGATGCTCAGATTCTAGCCGATGTTTATTTGGCTATGACAGGTGGCCAAACAACATTAAGTTTAGCGGCAAATTTTGATAAATCAACGCAACAAAAAATGTCTGCTGATAATACAAAGATTCAAAGGCCCGCGCTAAAAATTATTTATGCAAACGAGGATGAATTATGCGCCCACGAGGCATTTTTGAATAAAATTCAACAAGAAAGTGATTCTGGCTGTGAATGAATGATGGGGTTGTATTGCATACCAGCGGAGTTTCATGTTCATAGCGGTTGCTGTACTGCGTGAATTTCGTTACATTTCGTTCATCTTTATTTTTTGCCACCTTGTGGAGTCATCTGTTATGAGAAAAAAACTAATTATTTTCATATTATCCACCTTACCTTTAGTTATTACTGGATGTGGAGATAATGGTGGAGCAGCAAGTGGCAAATGGGTAGGTGAGGTCTTCGAGAGTTCAAATACGAAAACTTCAACTATAGTTGGTGAATTCGACTCATATGATGAATGTGTTGCTGAATCACAAAAAGAGGCAAAATCTGGAATTTTTAACTGTGGTATAAAATAATTGCAATCTCCTAAATATAGCAGCTACAACAATGCTAGGTGTAAACCTGAGATATTTAACTTTGGATAAGAGCTCTTGCTCAGTCGCTATTTTCCGTGTTTTAGAATTCTTTGTTTGTCTCGTTGCCAATCTCGTTCTTTAATGCTCGCGCGTTTGTCTTGTTTTTGTTTGCCTTTGGCAATTCCAATTTCAATTTTGGCAACGCCTTTCTTCCAGTACATTGACAAAGGGACGATAGTAAAACCTTTCCTCTCTACAGCTCCAACTAACTTAGATAATTCATTTTTGTGCAATAGCAGTTTTCGCGTTCGCGTTGGATCGACAGATTTGTGGGTCGAAGTTGTAGGTAACGGGCTAATATGTGCGCCTAAGAGCCATGCTTCCATGTCCTTGATAAGGACATAACTTTCTTTTAGTTGTATGCTTTTTGCTCTTAAACTTTTTACTTCCCAACCTTCAAGAATTAGTCCAGCCTCTATCTGTTCAATAATAAAATAATCATGACGAGCTTTTTTATTAATCGCAATATAATTACCTGTTTTATGCTTAGACTTAGTCATTGACTCTATTATGGTGTATTTGAATATAGCTTACGATGGCTCCTAAGTATAAGTTAAACAATTTTTTTAAATGCTTGTTGATCACTCAATAATGTAGGCTATTAATGGCTAATTTAAGAACATCGATTCATGGATATTGGACTTCGAGATTTGCGTTCGTATTAGCTGCAGCGGGTTCTGCTGTCGGCTTGGGAAATATTTGGAAGTTTCCCTACATGGCTGGTGAAAATGGTGGTGGTGCCTTTGTATTGTTGTATCTCATTTGCATTGCTTTATTTGGTATACCCGTAATGATGTCTGAAGTGTTATTGGGACGCAGGGGTAGAAGTAGTCCTATAAATACAATGACTGCATTGGCTGAAGAGGAAAATAGAAGTGGCTCTTGGGGCTTACTTGGCTTAATGGGAGTGTTGGCCGGATTTTTAATTCTTTCATATTATAGTGTGATTGCCGGATGGGCGTTGGCTTATGTAGTGGAAACAGGAACTGGTACTTTTATAGGAGTCACAAGTGATGGGGCGGGAGAAGTTTTTAATAGTTTAATATCAAATCCAAATCGACTTCTGTTTTGGCATACTTTATTTATGGTGTTGACAATGTTGATCGTTGTCAGAGGTGTAAATAAAGGCTTAGAAACCGCGGTGCGGTTTTTAATGCCAGCTTTGTTCGTCTTAATTCTAGTAATGATTGTTTATGCAGTCTTTAAAGGTGAGTTTTACGCGGGATTAAAATTTTTATTTGCTCCAGATTTCTCCAAATTAAGTCCAGAAGCCATATTGAAAGCAATGGGGCAAGCTTTTTTTAGTCTAAGCTTAGGCATGGGTGCAATTATGATGTATGGCTCTTATCTGCCAAGCGACGCATCCATTGCTACAACTAGTTTTCAAGTGGCGATTGCAGACACTGTGGTTGCCATATTTGCAGGTCTGGCAATTTTTCCAATCGTTTTTGCAAATGGTTTAGAAGCAGGGCAAGGCCCAGGGTTAATTTTTAACACACTTCCACTTGCCTTTGGACAAATGACTGGAGGCGTACTATTTGGTACTTTATTTTTTATCCTTTTGGTATTTGCTGCATGGACTTCGGCGATATCTTTGATCGAACCCGCAGTAGCGTGGTTAATAGAAAAATTTTCGATCTCTCGATTATTGTCATCTGTAATATGTGGAGCTGTTACTTGGACGATTGGTCTTGGGACAGTATTTTCATTTAATAATTGGAACAAGATCGAATTGTTTAATGGCACCTTCCTTGAAGGCAAATCTTTTTTTGATTTATTAGATTACGCAACTTCAAATATCATGCTACCGTTAGGCGGAATTTTAATTTGTATTTTTGCCGCATGGTTCATGAGCGAATCCTCGCGACGTGATGAACTTAATCTTAAATATGAAGGTGTGTATCGTTTATGGCGTTTTCTTGCAAGATATATAACGCCAATAGGCGTGATTCTGATTTTTTTGCATGTGATTGGTATTCTAGAAAAGCTTCAAATAACCTAATACTTTTTCTATGACCCATGTGCAACGCAGTGTACTGTTGCCCTATTCGGTGGCGCAGATGTACCAATTAGTCAACGATGTGGATTTGTATCCTGAATTTATTCCATGGTGTGTGAAATGTGATGTGCAGAATAAAAATGAGAAAGAGAAGCAGGCTACTATGCACTTTTCGAGCAGAGGTATCAAAGCGTCAGTTACAACTTGCAATGAGCTGATAGAAAACAAGAAAATTACCATGCATTTAGTAGCAGGGCCATTTAAACATTTAACAGGGGGGTGGCAATTTCATAATATTGATGACTATGCGTGCCGAGTAGAATTAGATATGGAATTTGCATTTTCTAATCGCCTATATGAAATAACGCTGGGTCCAATTTTTAATCAAGTCGCCAATAAGCTAGTTTCCGCTTTTGCGCAAAGAGCAGAGGATTTGTATGGAAAATAACAAATCTATTTCAGTAATAGTTTGTTATGCGCAAGCTGATCAGCAAGAAATCGTTTCGCTAATCTTACCGCCACAAACAAAAGTACTGAAAGCTATACAACAATCTGGTATTTTGGATAAATTTCCTGAAATTGATTTATCTAAAAACAGCATTGGAATATTTGGTAAAATTGTAAAGTTAGACCAAGTATTACTCAACAAAGACAGAATAGAAATTTACCGCCCCTTGTACCTTGATCCAATGCAAGCGCGACGTCAACGTGCAGAACAACAAGAACATTAATATTTGAGTATGGTATTGATTAAAATATTTAAGTTAAAGGTTTTCAAATGAAGTTGACTAACTATGTATTGACCCAAGTTTTAATGTTTAATTTTGCCTTAAGTTTCTTATGTATTGCTTATGCTGATGGAATGAATATCAAATACGGTTTATGGGAGATGAAGAGCAGAGTAACAATGCCTTTTGGAGGTGGTACACAAGAACATATTTCACAAGACTGCTTCACTAAATCTATGTCAATACCAGAGCAATTAATGAAGAATAATCAAGGGTGTGAAATCCTAGATAAAAAAGTTGATGCTAATTCCATGCAATGGACAGTTAGATGTCAAAATGAAGGTATAGAAACAATTGGTAAAGGTAGTATGCAATCTACAGAAACGACAATGACCGGTAACATGAATCTTTCTACAACGCTAAATGGTGAAAATATGGAGATAAGTACAAATTGGGAAGGAAAATTTATTGGAGATTGCAAATAATAAGGAGTAATTATTTACATACATACGTCGCTAGTTATTTTGGTCTTTATTTGTTTCTTGCATTTGTTCCAGTTCTTTGGCTTGCTGTTCTAACTCTTCCTGTTCTTTTTCCGCTTTTTCATCTGTAGAGACTTGTTCTATAGTATGTTGTTTCTTATCGCCATCTTTATTTTCTTTTTCTTCAGCAATGATTACATCATCCCTTACAATATATTTTTTATAGATATCAATAACTTCATCACGATCAAAAATTAACGTTAATTGGCGGCGTTGTTGTTCTCCATACCCTGGAATAAAAAGATAAATATAATCCCATCGGTCTGGGTGGAAACTGTCAACAATTAAAGGGTTACCAAGCACAAAACGAACCTGTTCTTTGGTCATGCCTAATTTTATTTGTTCAACAGATTTTGCTTCTACAGCGTTACCTTGTTGTACATCGATTTTGTATACTGTCAACAATTTACTTTGGCATCCATGTAGAGAGAAAGCACAGCACAATGTGCATACAATAGCCCTTAAATTGTTCATATTTTGCTAAATTTTAATTTGGCGCAACATTTCTTTTGCATGCTCATGAGTATTGCGAGTTATTTCAATACCGCCGAGCATACGCGCAAGTTCTTCGATACGAGCCGTTTCGGTAAGGTGTGAAACTTCAGTTGTTATAGAACCATCTTGTTCAGACTTTTTAACTTTATAGTGATGGTGTGCTTGTGCAGCTACTTGGGGTAAATGGGTTACACAAAACACCTGCGCATCATTACCCAGCTTTCGCAAATGTCTGCCAACTACCTCGGCCGTTGCGCCTCCCACACCTGAATCGACTTCGTCGAAGATCAGAGTTGGGATACCTAGGTTATTGGCTGTGGCCATCTGTATGGCAAGACTTAGTCTTGATAGTTCACCGCCTGATGCTACTTTGTTCAGGGGTCGAAGTGACTGGCCTGGATTGGTGCTGACCATAAATTGGATCTCGTCTAAGCCATGTAGAGATAGCTCTAGGGATTTTTTGACTCGTATGTCTATATAAAAGCGTCCGTCTTGCATGCCCAGGGATTGCATAGAGTCGGTTATTTTTTGATTTAGCTCATTCGCAGCTTTTCTTCTAGCGGAACTGATTTCTTTAGCTAAAGTTCGGTAATGATTTTCCGCTTCTTGCATTGATATTTTAAGTTTATCCGGATCTTCGTGGCTGCCTTCAAGTTTTTCAAGCTCTGCTTGTAAGGATGCCTGCAGTGGAACCAGTTGCGAAGGTTTAACTTTATGTTTACGCGCAATTTCTTCTATTGCAGCGATGCGTTCTTCCACTAGTTGTAATTCTTCTGGGTTAGAGGATATTTGCTCAGAATAATTGCGTAATGTATTGGATACTTCTTTAATTTGTATATGAATACTTTGTAAACTATCCAGTGGTTCATTTAGTTCTCGATCAGTAGAGCTTAATTTTTCTAGCTCCTTGATTATATTATTAAGTTGATCGTAGACCGCATCATCATTTTCCCCATCAAGTTGTTGCGATATACGCATGCTACCTTCATTTAGTTCTTTTGCGTTATTTAAAAGTATATGTTGATCATTTAGTTCTTCATATTCATCTTTATTTAAACTGAGTCGTTCAAGCTCCTTATTTTGATAGCGTAATAATTCTAATTGCGAAAGTGTATTTTTTTGGTTGCTCTCGATGATTTGTAATTGATTGTTTAGACTTTGCCAAAGTCGATAAACTGTTGCTAATTTTTCAATTCTATTTTCATTGTCTGAATAGCTATCCAATAATTCGCGTTGTTTATCTTTTTGCATAAGTGATTGGTGTTCATGTTGACCATAGACATCTACAAATAAATCACTAATGCTGCGCAGTACTGTTACAGAACAGGGGGTGTTGTTGATATAAGCTTTAGATTTACCGTCTACTGAAATAACACGACGTAATACACAATCGTCCCCCATATAAAGGTCGCGCTCTTCTAACCAACTTATAGCCTGTTTTGTACTGCTAATGTCCACTGTAGCAACAACTTCAACTTTTTCATTAGCATCGCGCGCCACTGAACGATCTGCTCGATTACCAAGTGTTAAGTTAAGTGCGTCAATAATAATCGATTTTCCAGCACCTGTTTCACCGGTGAGTACACTCATGCCGGCAAAGAAATCCAATTCCAGCTCGTCAATGATTGCAAAGTTGCTAATGTAGATCGATTTAAGCATATTCCCGTTTGGAAGATAGGTAGCGCTCAGGATCTTTTACTATTGGGTGGTGTGCTCCAGCGTAGTTTTTCGCGCAACACATCAAAGTAATCATAGTCTTTAGGTTGAATTAATCGTAATGCACATTTTCCTTTTTCAATTTTTAGTGTATCTCCTGGCATAAAATCCATGTTGATTTGTCCGTCGACGGAAGCTAGTGCGGTGTAACGATTTTGCTTGGGCAGAAGAATTTCAACCAGGCTGTCGGCATCTATCACAATTGGGCGATTACTAAGTGTGTGAGGGCAAATAGGCACCAGCACAATTGCACCTATATTGGGATGCAATATTGGGCCTCCACCTGAGAGGGCATAAGCGGTTGATCCAGTTGGAGTGGCAACAATATAACCATCAGCACGAAGAGTATTTAGATGTTGTTTATTAACACGGGTTTCAATTTCGATCATACGTACCATCTGCATAGCATGGACAACTACATCATTGATAGCATTTGCAGTACTTATGGTTTTCCCATCTCTTAGTAGGCTGGCTTGTAATACAAAGCGTTGTTCTACTATGTAATTACCTGCAAAAATTTGATCGAGCTGAATTTCAATTTCATCTGGACTAATTTCAGCTAGAAACCCAAGATGCCCTAAATTGATTCCAAGCATAGGAATATCATTTTGGATCAGGCTATGAGCTGCATGCAGAAGAGTGCCGTCACCCCCAACTACAATCACGAGATTACAATTTGCAGCAATTTCCTCAGAACTACTGGGTTCTACCGATTTTTGAATAAGCTTGGCAGACACTGCATCCGTGTAGATATCTACAGGTCTATCAGATAAATACTGGTAGAGCGATTGGACTGTACTAGCTATTTGTTGATCTTCAGGTTTGGAAACAATCCCGATTGTGGAAAACTGGCTCACGGTTAGATTTAATCTGATTTTATTGAAAGCTATCACGGATCTTCTACCTACACTAGTCGGACACCTTCTTGACATAGCTGAGTAGTATTGCAATTATGTTTTTGGCACTCTAGCACTTAGAGTGCCAAAAACTTGCTAGGATGTAACTTAATATGGTCTCGATTGAAAATTCAGGCTTTTCTTTAAATGAACGTACTCAGTGCTTATTAAAAGTGCTGGTAGAGAGTTATATCTCAGATGGTCAACCACTGGGCTCGCGTACTCTGGCTAAACTTTCAGAACTGGATATCAGTCCAGCTACGGTGCGCAATGTTATGGCGGATTTGGAAGAACTTGGTTTTGTCGAATCGCCGCATACCTCTGCAGGCCGAGTACCCACAATTAGGGGCTATCGATTATTCGTCGATACCATGCTTAAGGTACAACCTCTTACCACAGATGTGGTCTCCGAGGTAATAAAAAACTTAAATCCTAATCAAACGGTGAATAGTTTAGTTGAGAGTGCCTCTGGACTGTTATCTGGCCTAACAAGTATGGCGGGCGTAGTTACTATACCTAAACATGAACGTACTGAATTTCGCCAAATTGAATTTTTACCACTTTCAGAGCAGCGCGTTTTGGCAATTTTAGTGATGAACCAACAAGAAGTTCAAAATCGTATTTTGCATACCGATCGAGAATATTCTGAATCGGAGTTACAACAAGCCGCGAATTACTTAAACGAATTATGCGCTGGCCAAGATTTAGTTGCAGCTAGACAAAAAATTCTAGATGAGCTAGACCATGTTCGCGAGCATATGAATGATCTCATGCGCTCAGCAGTTGAGATGGGAGAAAAAATATTTTCTGAATCTGAGACAAGCAAGGCTGATTTTGTAGTAGTCGGTCAAACCAATTTAATGGAATATGATGAATTATCAGACTTAGAGAAACTAAGAAGTTTGTTTGAAGCTTTTGGTCAAAAACAAGAGTTTCTGCGTTTATTAGATCGATGTATTTGTGCACAGGGGGTGCAAATTTTTATTGGTCATGAATCAGGCTACAATGTCTTAGATGATTGCAGTGTTATTACTTCTCCCTATACTGTAGATGATGAGGTTCTAGGTGTAATCGCTGTAGTGGGACCAACACGGATGTCATATGATCGCGTTATCCCTATAGTTGATTTAACAGCTAAGTTGCTTGGCGAAGCCTTGAATAATCAAGTTTAATCCACATATTTGAACTCAGAAAAATATCGTTGTTTCGATAATATGTAAAGTTATGACTGAAACTAATCAAAATGCAGATGTGAATGATCCGTCAGCTGAAGAATCTTCACCTGAAAACGCTAATGATAGTGTAGATCAACACGTCAATCCTGAGGCTTTAGAACAAGAACTTGAAAATGCACAACAAAAAGTAGCTGAATATCATGACAAGATGCTGCGGATGCAGGCTGAAATGGAGAATCTGCGTAAACGCAACGAACGTGATTTATCTAATGCGCACAAGTATGCGATTGAAAAATTTGCGAGCGAATTATTACAAGTCAAAGACAGTTTAGAGCTAGGGCTTGATGCAGCAGACGTGAATGCAGCAAAACTACAAGAAGGTACGGAACTTACACTCAAAATGATGAATAGCGTGCTTCAGAAATTTGCCATTGAAGAAATCGACCCAAGTGGCGAGACATTTGATCCCAATCTTCATCAGGCCATGACGATGCAAGTGAGCAACGAGCATGAACCCAACACTGTGATCAGCGTAATGCAAAAGGGTTATATCTTGAATGACCGGCTACTGAGGCCTGCAATGGTCATCGTGGCCAAGGCGCCAGAAGAAGTAGCTGATTAGTGAGGCTAATGCGACGATTTATGGGAAAAATGCTGTTTTTTTATTCAATACTGCCTTGAAACAAGGGGTAGTTGACCCAATATATATCGAATAGCCTTTAAATTAACAACTTAATATTTATGAATTTTTCTTGGAGATAAGCGATGGGTAAGATAATTGGTATTGATTTAGGCACCACCAATTCTTGTGTGGCGGTTATGGAAGGCTCGACGCCAAAAGTCATCGAAAATAGTGAGGGGGACCGCACGACACCATCTATTGTCGCTTTTACCGATGATAGTGAAGTCTTAGTTGGTCAAGCCGCTAAACGTCAATCGGTTACTAATCCTAATAATACCCTATATGCAATCAAACGCTTGATTGGTCGTCGCTTCGATGAAGAAGCAGTGCAAAAAGACATCAAACTTGTGCCTTATAAGATTATTAAGGCCGATAACGGTGATGCATGGGTTGAAGTGAATGGCAAAAAAATGGCGCCGCCCGAAGTATCTGCACGCGTATTAATGAAAATGAAAAAAACTGCCGAAGAGTATCTAGGCGAAGATGTTACGGAAGCTGTTATTACTGTACCTGCATACTTTAATGATTCACAACGACAAGCGACCAAAGATGCAGGAAAAATTGCAGGTCTCGATGTAAAACGAATTATAAATGAGCCCACTGCTGCTGCACTTGCCTATGGAATGGACAAGAAACGCGGTGACAGCAAAATTGCTGTATATGACTTAGGTGGTGGTACCTTTGATATTTCGATAATTGAAATTGCTGAAGTTGATGGTGAGCATCAATTTGAAGTGCTGTCGACCAATGGTGACACCTTTTTAGGTGGTGAAGATTTTGACATGCGTTTAATAGATTACCTTGCAGATGAATTCAAGAAAGACCAAGGTTTCGATCTACACAATGATCCACTTGCTTTACAACGATTAAAAGAAGCTGCGGAGAAAGCAAAAATTGAATTGTCTTCAGGTCAGCAGACAGAAGTGAATCTTCCTTATATAACGGCAGATCAATCAGGTCCCAAACATCTCAATATCAAACTCACACGTGCCAAATTGGAAGCATTGGTAGATGAATTGGTACAACGCACGATTGCTCCATGTAAACAAGCATTACAAGATGCAGGGTTGTCTGCATCCGATATCAACAATGTAATCTTGGTGGGTGGTCAAACGCGTATGCCTAAAGTGCAACAAGTGGTGCAAGACTTTTTTGGCAAGGAACCACGCAAAGATGTAAATCCAGACGAAGCCGTTGCGGTAGGTGCAGCGATTCAAGCGGGTGTTTTAGGTGGTGATGTCAAAGATGTCTTATTGCTCGATGTCACACCACTATCGCTAGGTATTGAAACTATGGGTGGAGTAATGACTAAGCTTATCGAGAAAAACACAACTATTCCGACCAATGCACAGCAAGTGTTTTCTACTGCAGAAAATAATCAAACCGCGGTTACTGTGCATGTGTTACAAGGTGAACGTGAGCAAGCATCTGCAAATAAATCATTAGGTCGCTTTGACCTGAGTGATATTCCGCCTGCACCACGTGGTGTGCCACAAATTGAAGTATCGTTTGATATCGATGCCAACGGTATACTCAATGTTTCAGCAAAAGATAAAGCGACCGGTAAAGAGCAGTCAATAGTCATCAAAGCCTCCAGTGGCTTATCCGATGATGAAGTCGATAAGATGGTTAAGGATGCAGAAGCACATGCCGAGGAAGATAAGAAGTTTGCTGAGCTTGTTACTGTGCGTAATCAGGCTGATCAAATGATCCATGCAACTGAAAAATCGCTTGAAGAGATGGGTGCAAAAGTTGAACAAGATGAGCGCATGCAAATTGAGAATGCGATTAAGGATCTCAAATCTGTTTTAGATAAAGATGATAAAGACGTTATCGAAACTAAAACGCAAGCGCTTGCGCAAGCATCGGGTAAACTCGCGGAACGCATGTATGCACAATCGGATGCAGGCGCAACTGCGGGAGCAACTAGTGATGCGACAGGTGATTCCGGTTCTTCTGACGATGATGTAGTCGATGCTGAATTTGAAGAAGTAGATGATAAAAAATCCTAGGTTGCATTTTATGCATAGTGAGCACGTAATGTGTATTTTGTAAATGTAAATACCGATGTAATTAAAATCTACTACTTTAGGAAAATTTTAGAGTAGCAATGCATCATAACTAGTCCGAGCTCGTGTAAACGACTCGGACTTTTTATTTATTTGGATACGATGGAAAAAAAAGATTATTACGAAGTCCTCGGTGTTGATCGTTCGATTACTGAGGATGATTTAAAAAAAACCTACCGCCGCTTAGCGATGAAATATCATCCAGATCGTAATCCGGGAGATCATAAGGCTGAGCAAAAGTTTAAAGAAGCTAAAGAAGCCTACGAAGTTTTGGGAGATAAACAAAAGCGCCAAGCCTATGACCAGTTTGGTCATGCTGGTGTGCAAGGAGGTGCAGCGGGTAGCAGTACAGATTTCGGTGACATCTTTGGTGATATATTTGGAGATATCTTTGGTGGTGGCCGGCGTTCTTCGCAACGCGTGTACCGCGGAGCAGATCTTCAATATGATCTTGAAATTAGTCTTGAAGAAGCGGTATTTGGTACAGAGTCTACAATTGAGATTCCAAGACAAACAGCTTGTGAAAAATGTGATGGCACAGGTGCAGCACCAGGTACCAATATAGAAACCTGTGAAACTTGTGGTGGTATGGGACAAGTCCGTATGCAACAAGGTTTCTTCTCGATTCAACAAACATGTCCACGTTGTCGTGGCAAAGGCAAAACGATTCGCGTTCCTTGTGATTATTGTCGAGGCAGTGGGCTAACGCGTTCGAGCAAAAAACTTTCCGTTAAAGTTCCAGCAGGAGTGGATACTGGAGATCGAATACGTTTATCGGGTGAAGGAGAAGCAGGCGCTAATAACGGCCCTCCAGGGGATCTTTACGTGCAGGTATATGTCCGAGCACATGGATTATTCACTAGAGAAGATAATAATCTGCATTGCGAAGTACCTATTGGTTTCAATATGGCTGCTCTTGGTGGTGATGTGGAAGTGCCAACACTAAAAGGTAAGGTGAAATTAAAAATTCCAGCTGAAACACAGACAGGCCGATTATTTCGATTACGAGGTAAGGGAGTAAAGCCAGTACGTGGTGGTGCTGTTGGTGATATGTTGTGCACCATAGTAGTAGAAACGCCTGTCAATTTAACCAAGCAACAAAAAGAGCTATTGAAACAGTTTGCAAAAGATGTCGAAAAGGGCGGAGATCGACATAGTCCACGTTCTCATACGTGGACAGATAATGTGAAGAACTTCTTTGATGATCTTAAATTCTGGTCAGATTGAACTGATCAAATTTAACATGGAACTTTTGTCCTAATACGGTGTTGTAATATTTTCTGCGATGCTCATTTACGTATTGTAAACTCCGCTACTCGTAAACATCACACTTTGTCTTATGTACAAGAAGTACTGTATGCTGGTTTTGCAGGAACAAAATCAAATTTGCTATACAAGAAGTATTGAATGTCAGTTTTGCAGGAATAAAAAACCGGCGGGAGCAATATTTACAATTTTCTTGGCCGCTATTAACTAGGAAGAACTTGAATGGTTAAGGTAGGGATTAATGGTGCGAGTGGTCGCATGGGAAAGACACTTATCCAAGCTTGTGCTGATGATGAAAAAGTAGAGCTAGGCGCAGCCTATGAATTATCGTCAGCGAGTTCGATTGGGCACGATGCAGGTGAAGTAGCAGGAATAGGTCGTACTGGAGTTACAATTAATAGTGATCTGGTAAATCATCATGCAGATTTTGATGTGTTAATAGATTTTACTATTCCAGAAAGCACTATACAGTCATTAGAAGTATGCCGTGAGCATGGAAAATCTATGGTGATTGGCACAACGGGGCTAGATGATCTACAAAAACAAATGTTACAAGAGGCCAGCAAAGACATAGCTATCGTATTTGCGCCTAATATGAGCGTTGGTATTAACTTGTGTTTAAAGCTTTTGCAAACAGCAGCAAAAACACTAGGGGATAATTATGATGTGGAAATTATTGAAGCGCATCATCGTCATAAAGTAGATGCGCCCTCGGGCACAGCATTGCGCATGGGTGAGGTAGTCGCTGAAAGTTTAGGCAGAAAACTAAATGATTGTGCGGTCTACGGAAGACAAGGGCACACAGGGGAGCGTGATAAAAAAACCATTGGCTTTGAAACCATTCGAGCGGGTGACATCGTCGGCGACCACACAGTGATGTTTTCTGGCATTGGGGAGCGTATAGAGATCACACATAAGGCCACGAGTCGTATGACTTTTGCAAGAGGCGCGATGCGTGCTGCAACATGGGTAGTTTCAAAAGATCATGGCCTTTATGACATGCAAGCTGTGTTAGAAATTTAATCCTGTTACTTATAAAAACTCTTTCATTTATCAGCTATTCCATTCAGTTGGGTGTTTAGTAGATAGTTTTTATATACATTTGCTACTAGGTTTTAGTGGCTATGCTGCTATCACTTCGTAAATCATTACAAGATTTCTTCGTATTCACGAATGGCTATTCGGCTTTGAATTTTGTGCCAGAAGAAAATGTTTTTATGCCAAGTTGGTCTATGGATTTGATTCGATCTTTAGTACATGAAGGTTTCAAAGAATTATGTGCAGGATATTTTGAAGAGAAATGCTATCGTGCCAAATTAAATACACAGCATGACAAAAAATTAGCCGATATATGGTTATTTAAAGAAAGTTATTCGAGTATAAAACCATTTGGTATGATTAAATGTTGGGGAACGAAAGCCATCTCTGTAGACAGTAATAATTTAAACGAGTTTTCAAAAATAATCGCTAAAAACAACATACCACTGGGAGTCTTTATTACTGCTGGAAAGTTTTCTACGCAAGCTAATAAAAATATTACCAAGAAGCTAAAACTGGTTGATGGAGTAAAACTGCTTACACTAATAGAAGCTTTGCCTGAGATCAGAAAACAAAGGCTGTTAGTAAAATTAACACAGTCAACATAATCTTCTTATAAACATTCAGAATCTGAATATAAATTCTACTATTGTCATTCAATATAGATCATATATTCAGATATAAACTTTGTTTAATCTTCATTAGCTATCAGTGTTTTTTTATAACGATCAAGTGTTTAGTGAATATAGACACTCTTTTTGATAACTGATCTATATTGTCCGATGCAAGGTTAACTGATAAAACATAAACTTCATCCACTCAAATACTAATCTGGTGAGGTAGCAGTCAATGGCACTTAACTATGCAATTTTAATCATCTCTGGTTTTTTTGTGGGAATTGGCGCCTCATTTACGGGTCTTGGTGGCGGATTCCTCATGGTGCCATTACTGGTTACACTTGGCTATTCCGCACAAAAAGCAGTTGGCACCTCTTTTTTAGCAATTTTAATTATTTCGATATCTGCACTTGTGGCCCATGCAAAACTTGCGAATGTTGATTATCGAGTTGCCATTGCTCTAGGTGTGGGTGGAATTTTAGGTGCACAAATTGGGCCACATCTTCTCGAACATGCCTCGACGGCAAATTTTAAAAAGATTTTTGCGTTTATCCTGATTGGTCTAGCTGCTTATCTGTTTTTTCAAAAATGACCCTAAAAAAATGACAATAAAAAAAGACGAAGATGGGTTTTTGTTAGATCCGGATGACTGGAATGAGGTAGTGGCGATAGAAATTGCAAAATCAGAAAATCTGAACCTAACGGATGAGCATTGGAGGCTGATTCATTTAATTCGTAATTACTATTATGAGCACAGTTCAGTTCCAGAATTAAGGAAAATCCTCAAACAATTAAAATCCAAACTAGGAAAAGAAAAGGCAACAAGAAAATATGTATATGCATTATTTCCATATGGCTACGACCAACAAGGTTGCAAAATTGCAGGGATGAGGCAACTCAAGAAACTATGGTTGGATCTGTAGGGTAGATGATTTATTTTTTTGAATGACTGCTAACGACCCAAAGCGGACATTCGCGCATACAAAATAACTTTCTACAAAGGTGGCGTTTGAAAGCTACTGCGATTTTCTTCCCAAATCATTATTAAGTCTGTATTTCCACCATCACTTACAGAACAACGTGAACGCAATTGATGGAATCTTAAATCTCCAAGTGTATTGCTTGTTTTAACAAATTAAACTGGCTTAAATGATCGTATAGCTGGCAATCCACATAGGCAACCTGATCGCTTCTGATATCACTTAGTGTGCGGATATAAATTGTGAACTCAGAATTGCGCTGAGATTATTGTCTAACTTACTAATAACAACACACAAAGCCGTAACACAATGAAGAACTACATAAGTACCATAGATCACTATCTAGCATTTCTAGGCGCAATCATTCTTTTTATAATCTTATAATCCTTTAATCAAGTATCTATTCTTCACTGGTTCATTCTTGTGGGTAGGTACTGCCATCTTAATAGCATAGATATTGGGTGGATATGTCTTAACTAATTTCATTTGCGAACCACAACAAATTTCTTTGTTATTTAAACGAGTTATCGTTCGTGTCTGGTTGCACCATAAGCACGCGTACGTATAAGTTGACATGGGACGTTCCTTTGCCTCAGGTCTCTTAGAGGAACCCTTAGAGGCTTAATCACTAATACTTAGTGATTCTATTAGGCAAAGATGGCACATATTGTGACGCGATTAACTCTTTAAGGCAGATGCTACTTACAGGTGCAGACAGTCATCATCTAAATTGAACCGTCCGTTTCTGCCCGTGAGCAGACATTCAAATAATATTGTTCTGATAGGGATCGGGTTGGACGGTCAGGTGCCGGCGAGCGTCTAGTGGAGTGCTTTTAGAATTTTTACCGAACTGCTATTCAGAATCTAGGTTAATTCAGTTAAAGTGATTTCTTAACAAGTATCAGTATCACACTCGTACTACAAAAAATCTCACTGCGTTGCATATAAGTTGTGCAATATCCCTAAATCTTAGTTTCACCAGTATCGTGAGTTGAGTACAATCCTCTCGGTCAACCAACAGCATCATATCATTCATAACGGGACGGCCTATTTGGACGTCCCGTTTTTACGTGTACCTGGAGGAAATTGATTGAGCGCACAACCCGCCTTGCTGGCCTTGGAAGACGGCAGTCTTTTCTGGGGAAAATCTATTGGCGCAACAGGTATTGCGGTAGGGGAAGTCGTTTTCAATACTTCTATGACAGGTTACCAAGAAATTCTAACGGATCCGTCTTATACCAAACAAATTATCACCTTAACCTACCCACATATTGGAAATGTAGGCACAAATTCAGAGGATCAAGAATCTGCGCGTGTCTATGCAAGTGGATTGGTTATTCGTGACCTACCTGAGCAATTGAGCAACTGGCGACATCAATCTAGTTTAGAAACCTACCTCAAACATCAGTATGTAGTAGCCATTGCGGATATTGATACGCGGCGGCTTACTCGTATTTTGCGAGAGAAAGGTGCGCAAAATGGCGCTATTGTCATAGGCGAATTAGATGAACGCGTTGCGTTAGAAGCAGCAAAAAATTTTCCTGGGTTAAAAGGCATGGATCTGGCTAAAGAGGTCACGACGAGTAAAGCATATATGTGGAATGAAGGCTGTTGGTCGCTTGGTATGGGATATCAAGCCAAGCCGTCGAGTAAAAAGTTTTCGGTTTTGGCCTATGACTTTGGCGTGAAGCGAAACATCTTACGTATCCTCCATGATTATGGGTGTGAGATTGAAGTGGTTCCTGCAACAACACCAGCAACAGTGGTATTCAACAAACAACCAAATGGTGTATTTCTTTCAAATGGCCCTGGTGACCCTGAACCATGTAATTATGCGATCGAAATAATTAGAGAAATTGTAGATCAAGGCGTGCCAACATTTGGAATTTGCTTAGGCCATCAACTGCTTGGTCTAGCCTGTGGTGCTAAAACCATCAAAATGAAATTTGGTCATCATGGTGCCAATCATCCTGTACAAGACTTAGCTACCGGCGCAGTAATGATTAGTAGTCAAAACCATGGATTTGCAGTCGATGAAGGTTCACTGCCTAATTGTTTACAAGCTACGCATCGTTCTTTGTTTGATCATTCTTTGCAAGGTATTCGACATACAGAAAAGCCTGCATATAGCTTTCAAGGTCATCCCGAAGCCAGCCCCGGACCGCATGATGTAAGACCGCTGTTTGATCAATTTATACAAATGATGAATAGCTATAAAGACTTACGAAAATAATTCATGCCTAAACGAACCGACATACAAAGCATATTGATAATTGGTGCAGGGCCAATTGTTATTGGTCAGGCATGTGAGTTTGATTATTCCGGTGTACAAGCTTGTAAGGCGTTAAAGGAAGAGGGTTACCGTGTCATATTAGTTAATTCAAATCCAGCCACCATTATGACGGACCCAGAAATAGCCGATGCGATTTATATCGAACCGATTATTTGGCAAACCGTTGCAGAAATAATAGCAAAAGAACGACCCGATGTTTTGTTGCCTACTATGGGTGGTCAAACTGCATTGAATTGTGCACTGGACTTAGATCGAGAGGGAATTTTAGAGAAATTTTCAGTTGCAATGATTGGCGCTAGCAAAGTCGCAATTGATATGGCAGAAGATCGTGAGCTATTTCGTGAGGCAATGGATGAGATCGGTTTGCAATCTGCAAGTTCTGCGCTCGCGCATAGCCTGGAAGAGGCGATACAGCAACAGCCAAGACTTGGGTTTCCAACCATCATTCGACCCTCATTTACCCTAGGTGGCAGTGGTGGAGGTATCGCTTATAACATGGAAGAGTTCAAGGCCATTGTTGAACATGGTTTGGATTTGTCACCTACGACTGAGGTTTTACTTGAGGAATCGTTATTGGGTTGGAAAGAATTTGAAATGGAAGTGGTGCGTGATCAAAATGACAACTGCATCATTATCTGTTCGATCGAAAATTTTGACCCGATGGGAGTACACACCGGGGATTCTATTACCGTCGCACCTGCACAAACTCTTACTGATAAAGAATATCAAATCATGCGTAATGCTTCGATTGAAGTATTGCGTAAAATTGGTGTTGATACAGGTGGGTCAAATGTGCAATTTGCAGTTAATCCCAAAGATGGTCGCCTGATAATCATTGAAATGAACCCCAGAGTGTCAAGGTCGTCGGCCTTGGCATCCAAGGCAACGGGATTTCCAATTGCTAAAGTCGCTGCAAAACTTGCAGTAGGCTATACCTTAGACGAATTACAAAATGAGATTACAGGCGGCGCCACACCCGCATCATTTGAACCCAGCATTGACTATGTCGTTACAAAGATCCCACGGTTTACATTTGAAAAATTTCCACAAGCGAAAGCCAAATTGAGCACACAGATGAAATCTGTTGGTGAAGTAATGGCAATCGGTCGTACTTTTCAAGAATCTTTTCAAAAAGCATTGCGGGGTTTAGAAATTGGGGTAGATGGTTTGGATCCAATGCATGATGAGTATGATGATGAACATCGAGTTTTACTTGAGTCGGAACTACAAGAGCCGGGCCCTCATCGAGTTTGGTTCATTGGCGATGCGTTGCGTTTAGGTTACAACCTTGACGAATTATACGCTTTGTCTGCGATTGATCCCTGGTTTCTCGCACAAATAAAACAATTGATTGACATCGAAACTGAACTTTCTGTACGTCGACTTAATGACATTGATCAAGCTTTAATGCGTAATGCAAAACGTAGGGGATTTTCAGATCGCAGACTCGCAAAGCTGTTGCAATGTAGTGAAGAGGATATACGAAATGCCAGACATTCATTAAATATATATCCTATTTACAAACGTGTGGATACTTGTGCAGCAGAGTTCGCTACCAGCACTGCCTATATGTATTCAAGTTATGACGAGGAGTGTGAAGCAGTGCCGACAACAAATAAAAAAATAATTGTTTTAGGTGGCGGACCTAATCGTATTGGGCAAGGGATTGAATTTGATTACTGTTGTGTGCATGCAGCGTTTGCCTTGCGTGAGGATGGGTACGAAACCATTATGGTGAATTGTAATCCTGAAACTGTGTCGACGGACTATGACACATCGGATCGATTGTATTTTGAGCCACTGACATTAGAAGACGTACTAGAAATCGTACGTGTAGAGCAACCTGATGGTGTAATTGTGCAATTTGGTGGACAGACACCATTAAAATTGGCGCGCGATTTAGAAGCTGAAGGTGTTCCTATAATCGGGACCTCTCCAGACTCCATAGATCTTGCAGAAGATCGCGAACGATTTTTACAGTTAGTAAATCAACTTGATTTATTACAACCACCAAATGCAACCGCGACAAGCACTAAACATGCAATTGCTGCAGCAGAAGTCATTGGTTACCCAGTCGTAGTACGCCCTTCTTATGTATTAGGAGGGCGTGCCATGGAAATTGTATACAACCAATCCGATTTAAAACGTTATATGCAAGAGGCTGTTAAAGTTTCCAATGATGCCCCAGTGCTCATCGATCGTTTTCTAGCTGATGCAGTGGAAGTCGACTTAGATGCAATTTGTGACGGTAAGCATGTATTAATTGGCGGAATCATGCAGCATATAGAACAAGCGGGCATTCATTCAGGTGACAGCGCCTGTTCATTACCACCGTACAATTTAAGTAATACTGTGCAGGATGAAATGCGAACCCAAGCACGCAAGCTTGCTCTAGCTCTGAATGTTGTTGGCTTAATGAATATTCAGTTCGCGATTAAGGATGAAAAAGTTTATCTAATTGAAGTAAATCCGCGAGCATCACGCACAGTTCCTTTTGTTTCAAAGGCTACTGGGGCTCCTCTTGCGAAAATTGCTGCACGTTGCATGGTTGGAAGTTCGTTACAAGAACAAGGTGAATTAGCTGAACGCACACCGAAATACTATTCTGTAAAAGAGGCGGTGTTCCCGTTTATTAAATTCAGTGGTGTTGATCCAATTTTAGGGCCTGAAATGAAATCGACAGGTGAAGTCATGGGTGTAGGAGAAACATTTGGCGAAGCATTTGGAAAATCTCAAATTGCTGCAGGTATACTATTACCAAGAGCTGGTAACGTATTATTAAGTGTGCGTAACGAAGATAAAGAACAAGCGGTAGAAATTGCTCGTCATTTGCAAAAGCTAGGGTTTGCTTTAGTTGCCACCAAGGGAACTGCAAAAATTCTGAATGACAAAGGGTTAAAATGTCGTGCAGTAAATAAAGTCAGGGAAGGACGACCACATATCGTGGATATGATTATTGACAGCAAGATTGATTTAATTATAAATACGACAGAAGGTAAACAAGCTATCGCAGATTCGTTTACAATTCGTAGAGAAGCTCTGCAGCATAAGGTGTGTTATACAACAACTATTGCAGGCGCTTGGGCTTTAAAAGAAGCTATGCGAAGTCGTGAACAATATCAAGTGTATCGTCTTCAAGACTTGCATTCTACTAGTCTGCATTAATCTTAAACTTTCATTAAATGAATAATATTCGTTATGTTTTGTATTATTGAAGTTAATTGGTCTGATTATGAATAGAGTCCCTCTTACAGTACGCGGCGCAGAAAAATTGCGTGAGGAATTAGAAGAACTTAAATCTGTAAAACGACCTCAAATTATTGAAGCGATTGCTACCGCACGTGCGCATGGCGACTTAAAAGAAAATGCGGAGTATCATGCGGCGCGTGAGCAACAGTCATTTATTGAAGGACGTATAAAAGATATCGAGAGCAAGATGTCTAATGCTGAAATAATTGATGTAACAAAACTTAATGCAAATGGACGTGTTGTGTTTGGAACAACAGTAGTATTAGCAGATGAGGATAATGACGAGGAATCAACCTACACGATTGTGGGCGAAGATGAGGCCGATATTAAAGTTGGAATGATATCGATTGCTTCACCCATCGCGCGTGCCCTGATTGGTAAAGAAGAAGGCGATATCGTCATTGTTGATGCGCCCGCAGGGCAGAAAAATTATGAAGTTGTTGAAGTGCGTTATGGCACGGATAATTGATATTATAATTTTAAATTTAATTTCCCGCATAATTATCTCGTAATATTTTCCTATAAAAGTACTATGCAATATAAAGGCATCGCATAGCAAACTTCTAGAACAAAATTGCCATGCAAACTATATCTGTTTTGCAAAGTTTCATAAATTAGAAATAGAATACCATGCAACGTAAAAATTTCTCCTGCATATCCTTAACTTAATCGCATAAATTCACATGCGTAGTAAAACTTGGATCAAAGAGCATATTAACGATCCATTTGTGCGAAGAGCCAATCGTGAAGGTTGGCGTTCACGTGCGGTTTTTAAACTTCAAGAACTAGATGAAAAATATCATCTACTACAAACAGGAATGATAGTTGTAGATCTAGGATCTGCGCCTGGTGGTTGGAGTCAATATGTTGCGAAACGTATTGGCGATCAAGGCAAGATCATTGCTATGGATGTATTGGACATGGATGCAATTGCCAATGTTTCTTTTCTAAAAGGGGACTTTACTAAACCCCAAATAGTTGAATCTTTGAGGGATTTAGTCGGTCAAAGTAAAGTAGACCTTGTTTTATGCGATATGGCCCCCAATATAAGTGGTATAAATAGCGTCGATCAACCAAAAGCCATGTATCTTGCGGAATTAGCCGTTGATTTTAGTTTTGAAGTATTAGGCCCGGACGGTAGTCTGCTAGTAAAACTATTTCATGGCGCTGGATTTGATGATTATGTAAAAATGTTGCGGAATAGATTTTGTAAAGTATTGATTCGCAAACCAAAAGCATCACGATCACGAAACCGTGAGGTATATGCCCTGGTCACTAAAATCAAGTTATAGTATTGTCAAGATGTTTAAGTATTTGAAATTTAAGTAAGAGGTACGCCCTTTGAACGACATGGTTAAAAATTTAATGCTTTGGGCAGTAATTGCGGTTGTGTTGATGACCGTTTTTAATAATTTTGCTCCACGTCCCGAGGCCCCTTCTAAACTTTCTTATTCTGAATTTATTGAACAAGTTCATTCAGGTAATGTTAAATCTGTTTTAATTAGTCCTGATAACCGCCATATTAATGGTAAATATGAAAATGGTGAAACTTTTGAAACCTATAGTCCAGGTGATTCAGGATTAGTCAAAGATCTGCTTGACAACGATGTTGTGATTGAAGCAGGTGAGGCAAAATCACGCTCACTACTTCTTGATATTTTAATCAGCTGGTTCCCCATGTTGCTGTTAATTGGCGTGTGGATTTTCTTTATGCGACAAATGCAAGGGGGTGGTTCTGGTCGCGGTGCGATGTCATTTGGTAAGAGCAAAGCTCGTTTAATGGGCGAAGATCAAATCAAAATTACTTTTCATGATGTTGCAGGAGTAGAAGAGGCAAAAGAAGAAGTATCTGAACTTGTTGAGTTCTTACGTGATCCCGGTAAGTTTCAAAAACTAGGCGGCAAAATTCCACGCGGTGTATTGATGGTCGGACCACCAGGTACTGGTAAAACACTGCTTGCAAAAGCAATTGCCGGTGAAGCAAAAGTACCCTTCTTTACTATTTCAGGTTCTGATTTTGTAGAAATGTTTGTAGGAGTAGGTGCATCCCGTGTACGCGATATGTTTAACCAAGCAAAAAAACATTCACCTTGTATTATCTTCATTGATGAGATTGACGCAGTAGGACGTCATCGTGGTGCGGGGCTTGGTGGTGGTCATGATGAGCGCGAACAAACTCTTAACCAATTACTTGTTGAGATGGATGGCTTTGAAGGCAATGAAGGTGTCATTGTTATTGCTGCAACTAACCGGCCAGATGTTTTGGATCCGGCATTGCTGCGTCCAGGTCGTTTTGATCGACAGGTAACGGTGCCATTACCGGATATTCGTGGCCGCGAGCAAATCTTAAAAGTGCATATGCGTAAGGTGCCGCTTGGCAAAGATGTACGTTCTGATTTCATCGCACGTGGCACACCTGGTTTTTCTGGTGCAGATTTGGCTAATCTTGTGAATGAGGCCGCGTTATTTGCTGCACGTGCAAACAAACGCACAGTGGATATGGAAGAATTTGAGCGCGCTAAAGACAAGATACTCATGGGCTCAGAACGTAAATCAATGGTGATGAGTGACGAAGAAAAGAAGCTCACTGCTTACCATGAATCAGGTCATGCCATAGTGGGTCGTTTAGTACCAGAACATGATCCAGTTTATAAAGTTACTATTATTCCTAGAGGAAGGGCACTGGGTGTAACCATGTTTTTACCTGAAGAGGATCGTTATAGTCATAGTAAGCAACGTCTTGAAAGTCAGATTTCAAGTCTATTCGGTGGGCGTGTGGCAGAGGAACTTATATTTGGTCATGAGGCTGTTACTACAGGCGCGTCTAATGATATTGAGCGAGCCACTGAGATAGCGAGAGCCATGGTCACGAAATGGGGCTTGTCTGAAAAAATGGGTCCACTTTCTTATGGCGATGAAGATGGTGAAGTATTTCTTGGCCATTCAGTAACACAACATAAATCCGTATCTGATGACACCGCTAATTCGATTGATCAAGAGATTCGTCGCATTGTTGATTCTAATTATGAGCGTGCGGTGCGCCTAATCAAAGATAATATGGAGAAACTTCATATTATGGCTGAAGCATTAATAAAATATGAAACCATCGATAAGGATCAAATCGATGACATTATGGATGGAAAGCAGCCTCGTCCGCCCAAAGACTGGATTGACGATGAACCAAGCTCCGGATCTACTGCTAAACAACCAGACGCAGATGATCGCAAGGATTCGGAAACCATTGGTGGTCCAGCTAGCGAGCATTAAGTTAGTAAAGCTCTCGCCTTTATTAGTTGTTTTAAGTCTATAAAGATGCGGATTTTGATAGGGGTAAAATTCTATCAAGAATAAAGCCCAGTGAAATCAATTGATTTTCTTTTTCATTATCAGACATATAAAAATGTGAGTTCATTGTTTTGCGATTAATTAAGTATTATTTCCATCCTGTTTTTATAAACTCTTAGTTTCAATTCTAGTAGTTGATCGATAATTCTATGGGGCGCAAATACTTTGGAACTGATGGCATACGTGGTCGCGTTGGCGATGGCGTGATGACACCTGATTTTGTATTAAAACTAGGCTGGTCCGTAGGACGTGTTTTATGTAGTGGCGATAGAAACTTAGTATTAATCGGAAAAGATACGCGTATTTCAGGTTACATGTTTGAGTCTGTACTGGAAGCAGGTCTATCAGCTGCAGGAGTTAATAGTCGTTTACTTGGACCAATGCCAACCCCTGCAGTTGCATATTTAACTCGAACCTTGCGTGCAGCGGCAGGTATCGTTATCAGCGCATCACACAATCCTTATTATGATAACGGCGTAAAATTCTTTTCCGCCGAAGGTAAAAAATTACCCGACGATGTAGAACTTGAAATAGAAAAACAATTAGATCAGCCTTTAGCCGTAGTAAGTTCTGACAAGCTTGGAAAAGTAGAACGAGTCACTGATGCAGCGGGTCGTTATATTGAATTTTGTAAAAGCACTATACCGACACGCATTAAATTAAATGGGTTAAAGATTGTAGTCGATTGCGCACACGGGGCTACTTATCATATTGCACCCAATGTATTTACAGAACTGGGCGCAGATGTTATCAGTATTGCATCCAAACCAGATGGTTTAAATATTAATAGTGGTTGCGGTGCTACAAATCCTAAATCTTTAAGTATTGCAGTTATTGAACATCAGGCAGATTTGGGGATTGCAATTGACGGTGATGGAGATCGACTGATTATGGTTGATAACAATGGTGCAGCCGTCGATGGTGATGAACTTCTGTATGTGATTGCTAAAGCGCGTAAATCAGAAAATATCTTGCAAGGCGGCGTAGTAGGCACTTTGATGAGTAATCTTGGACTTGAACACGCCCTGCGTGATCATGGAATTGAATTTAAACGCGCTGCAGTTGGGGATCGATATATTATGGAAATGTTGCAAGAATATTCTTGGATTTTAGGTGGAGAATCTTCAGGGCATATTATTTGTTTAGATCGAACAACGACCGGTGATGCAATTGTTTCTGCGCTTCAAGTGTTACAAATACTTGTAACAACTGAAAAAAGTTTGCGAGAAGCGAAATCGGGAATGAAAAAGTATCCACAGACGCTAATTAATGTTCCCATGCAGTCGAAGATTGATATTAATAATGCTCCTATAATTCAACAAGCTGTAAAAGATGCAGAGTCCGATTTGGCGGATTCTGGTCGTGTCCTATTGCGACCATCTGGTACTGAGCCTTTAATTCGGGTCATGGTTGAAGGGGTCGATGCTCCAAAAGTAAAACAGTTGGCTCAGCAAATCGCGGATAGTGTTTCGTCTTATTGTTAACTAACACTAGATCTAAGCCATTCTTTGCAACGTTAACGAAATCAAATTTGCCTAACGGACCTGTCATCGGTAAGCTGCGCGCCTTTGGAATTCAACTAAGTTATTACTGTACATGCGCCAACCACTTGTAGCTGGAAATTGGAAACTAAATGGATCTCTGGAAACAATTTCAGAGTTAGTGTCTGGTATCAGCAATCAATTATCTGAAGTTACTACTGCCGAGCTAGCAGTATGTCCAGCATTCGTTTATTTAGGCTACGTACAACAACTCATAGACGGAGTTGATATTTCTTTAGGTTCCCAAGATTGTTCAGACCAAGATAGCGGTGCCTATACAGGTGAAGTTGCAGCAGCGATGATTAAAGAATTCGGTTGTAAATACATCATTGTTGGACATTCAGAACGACGTCTAATTTATGGTGAGAGTAGCGAAATTGTGGCCATCAAATATGAACAAGTTAAGAAAAACAATTTAGTACCAATACTTTGTGTTGGAGAAACATTGCAAGAACGTGAAGATGGTCACACTGAAGTTATTATTGCCAAGCAATTAGATGCCATCCTTGATCGCTTAGGTATTCAGGGATTTCTGAATACTGTAATTGCTTATGAGCCGGTATGGGCGATAGGTACAGGTCAAACCGCAACACCAGATCAGGCTCAAGAAGTTCACGAGTTTATTCGTAATAAGCTTGATGCATTAAATAAAGGTATTGCGGCAAATATTCGAATTCTTTATGGTGGCAGTATGAAGCCGAATAATGCGAAACAACTATTGAAACAAAACGACATAGATGGTGGTTTAATTGGTGGCGCATCTCTTAATGCAGAAGATTTTATTGCAATCGCTGTTGCCGCAAATTGACATTCGAATGTTAAATTAATGTTATAGACGAGAAAGCAATGTTATACAGCATATTAGTTACCATCGATGTACTATTAGCAATTGGCATTATTGGTTTAGTGTTAATCCAACAAGGTAAAGGTGCCGATGTTGGAGCTGCATTTGGAAGTGGAGCCTCTGGTACCGTCTTTGGTGCACGAGGTGCCGCATCTTTTTTAACGCACACAACCGCGATTTTGGTTGCATTATTTTTTATTAATAGTTTGGCGTTAGCATATCTAGCCAGTCACCGACCCGTTGCAGAAAGTGTTATCGATACAACACTAGAATCCACAGTAGTGGTTCCAAGTGTTGAAAATGTTAGTGATGGTGAAGTGCAGGTACCCCAGGTTGATATCGATGAAACTGACTTGCCAGATTTGCCTGAAGCTGGAGGATCAGATCCCACTACTGCCACCACTCAAGAGCTAGACAGTATGGAATCAATGGATAGTAGCGCAGATAATGCTCTTGACGATGTTCCAGAATAACGCTGAGTAACTAGTTTCTGTTTTATATATGATTTTGTGATTTCTTTATTTAGGGAAACACGAATGCCATCACTATTGCGTATAAAATAATCACCACGCCCACAATAAGTGCAATCGTGTCAAATTTTTTATAGTCATTTTTTTCGGGCATTGTTTAATCTCACTAGTAATTAAATTGATTAGGTAAATTTGTAAAAAGACTTATTAGCACTATGATCCCATGATCAATTCGAGTTGTCTATATGGGCATAGTGTAAACTATGACCATTCTCTATTCCCTGTTATTAAGCGATTTATTCGAAATTACCCTATCTTATATCTGTATCAGTGAAAAAAGATTCAAGCTGTGGTGCCTTACGATAAAATGCCCTAAATCTAGTGAGCCGATGTGGCGGAATTGGTAGACGCGCTAGCTTGAGGGGCTAGTGGGGGCAACCTCGTGCCGGTTCGAGTCCGGCCATCGGCACCAAGGTCTCGCATAATATAATGTTTAAAGCGAATAGTTGGAGCCTTGCACAGCTTCGCTTGTACAATGCTATGTGCTAAGTGTTTTACTTGAGGCCTAGCGCAGAGCATAGCTAGCATAATGTAATGTGCAGAGTATTAAATCTCAGGTCTAGCACACATGATAAAGGCAGCATAAGGCAGTGTGTTTGAAGTCAGGCTTTTGGCCTAGCACAGCTTACTAAGCACGATGTGTTGTGCGAAGTATTAGACTTAAGGGCTCGCACATCAACAGCTATGTACGACTACGTTCGAATTGATTAACTGGCGCCAAGAACAGTTTGCTTAGCACAATATCATGTGCGGAGTATTCAACCTTAGGCCAAGTACGATAAAAGCAGTATAGGGTAGTGTTTGATGCTAGGCTTTAGTCCTAGTACTGCTTAGCGAGTACAATGCAAAGTGCAATGTATTAAACTTCAGGCCTAGTAAAACTTAAAAATAGCAAATTAACTGAGGCCTTATAGAGAATGTCGTAATGATCGAAAACTATTTACCTATTCTCATCTTTATTGTTATTGCAGCTATCATGGGTCTTATACCTATGTTACTTGGACTTGGACTAGGTCCACGTACTAAGGATGATGCAAAAGACTCACCTTATGAATGCGGATTTGAAGCCTTTGAGGATGCGCGAATGCAATTTGACGTTCGTTATTACCTCATCGCGATCTTATTTATCATCTTTGACTTGGAAATTGCCTTTTTATTTCCTTGGGCAGTAGCAATTCGAGAAGTTGGATTGATAGGATTTATAGCCATGGCATTGTTTCTCATCATTCTTACAGTAGGTTTTATCTATGAATGGAAAAAAGGAGCACTAGATTGGGATTAGCGTCTGAAAATTTTTGTCATGCGAGAACTTAGGAGCATCCAACTGGATCTAATGTTTTAGATTAGGAAAAAAAGTAATGGGCATTGAAGGTCGATTTGAACAAGGCTTTGTAACCACAAGGTTAGATGAGCTCATAAATTGGGCGCGTACAGGATCTATGTGGCCAATGACTTTTGGACTTGCTTGTTGTGCCGTGGAAATGATGCATGCGGGCGCAGCTCGCTACGACCTGGATCGCTTTGGAGTCATGTTTAGACCAAGTCCACGACAATCAGATGTAATGATCGTGGCAGGTACCTTAGTTAATAAAATGGCACCGGCATTGCGTAAAGTATATGACCAGATGGCGGACCCTAAGTGGGTAATTTCTATGGGTTCTTGCGCAAATGGTGGAGGTTATTATCACTATTCCTATGCTGTGGTTAGAGGTTGTGATCGCATCATTCCAGTGGACGTGTATGTCCCAGGTTGTCCTCCCACTGCAGAAGCGTTGATATACGGGATAATACAATTACAAAATAAAATACGTCATACCAACACCATTGCACGTTAAGTGCGTGTGTTATGCAAGATAGAATTAATCATCTTTGTACTGAATTAAAGCATGCATTTGCATCTTTACTACAATCTGTCGATGTTAAATTTGATGAAATTACAATCAATGTAAGTGCAGAAAATCTTTTACGAGTGATGTCGCAACTTTGTGAAGCGTCTGAACTGAAATTTGAACAACTTGTTGATCTTTCTGGAATTGACTATCTTGAGTTTGGTGTAGACGAATGGAATACTGAAACTGCAACTACTTCTGGTTTTAGC
The DNA here is from genome assembly GCA_041576975.1 of Gammaproteobacteria bacterium. Lineage (GTDB taxonomy): Bacteria > Pseudomonadota > Gammaproteobacteria > UBA4575 > UBA4575 > JBFGJY01. The sequence continues at coordinate 47,058 of JBFGJY010000004.1, forward strand.
CGTGGAGTGGAAAAGGCGTCTTTTGGGCGCTTTACTTTTGATGATGTGCCAGAACGGAATATGATGGATGGATCGCGCTATGCAGTGGTATATCATTTACTTTCAATTTCACATAACCATAGGTTACGTGTAAAAGTTTTTTGTGAAGATAATAATCTTCCAATTCTTTCATCTGTGACGGATATCTGGTCATCGGCGAATTGGTATGAGCGTGAAGCGTTTGATCTGTATGGAATTATTTTTGAAGGCCATCCTGATTTACGCCGTATTCTTACTGATTATGGTTTTACAGGACATCCCTTCCGTAAAGATTTTCCACTAATTGGGCATGTCGAAGTTCGCTATGACCCGGAGCAAAAGCGCGTGATTTATCAACCAGTCTCCATCGAACCTCGTATCACTGTGCCTAAAGTTATTCGCGATGATCATCGCTTTGAAGTGGGTGATGCCAAAAAAAATAATCAAGCCAAAGACGAAGCCGATGCCTGAATTACGTAACTACACTATGAATTTTGGTCCGCAGCATCCGTCTGCACATGGCGTGTTGCGCCTGGTTTTAGAAATGGAAGGCGAAGTTGTAGAGCGCGCAGATCCACATATTGGTCTACTGCATCGTGCGACTGAAAAGCTTGCGGAAAGCAAGCCATATAACCACAGCATCGGATATATGGATCGGCTCGACTATGTTTCCATGATGTGCAATGAGCATGGCTATGTGTTAGCAATTGAAAAATTAGCCGGTATTAAACCACCAATACGCGCGCAATATATTCGAGTAATGTTTGATGAGATTACGCGAATTCTTAATCACTTGTTATGGCTAGGTGCACATGCATTAGATATTGGTGCAATGACAGTTTTTCTATATGCCTTTCGTGAACGTGAAGACTTAATGGATTGTTATGAAGCGGTTTCAGGTGCACGTATGCATGCTACTTATTACCGACCGGGTGGCATATATCGCGATTTACCAAATGAGATGCCAAGATATGTTGAATCACGATGGCATGATAAAAAAGATGTTAAAAAATTAAATAAAGCACGCACCGGTTCTTTATTGGATTTTATCGAAGACTTCACACAACGTTTTCCAGCATGTGTGGATGAATATGAAACTCTACTTACTGAAAATCGGATTTGGAAACAACGCACAGTTGATATTGGAATCGTCAGTCCTGAACGTGCACTGCAATTAGGATTTACCGGCCCCATGCTGCGCGGCTCTGGGGTAGAGTGGGATTTACGTCGTAAACAGCCGTATGAGGTATATGAGCATCTTGATTTTCAAATACCCGTTGGTGTGAATGGTGATTGTTACGATCGCTATTTAGTGCGCATGGAAGAAATGCGTCAATCTAATGTGATCATTAAACAATGTGTCGATTGGTTACGAGAAAATCCTGGGCCCGTGATGATTGATAGTCATAAAGTTTCCCCGCCAAAGCGAGGCGAAATGAAAATGGGAATGGAAGAACTTATTCATCATTTTAAGTTATTTACCGAAGGCTATTGTTTACCGCCAGGTGAAGTCTATACCGCGATAGAACACCCAAAGGGTGAATTAGGTATTTATTTGGTGTCCGATGGTGCAAACAAGCCCTACCGATTAAAGATACGTGCACCTGGATTTGCGCATTTATCTTCTCTCGATGAAATGGCGCGGGGCCATATGTTGGCTGACGTTGTAGCAATCATCGGTACGCAAGACATAGTTTTTGGAGAAATTGATCGATGAAAGATTCATCATTACAGGAAAATACCCAGGTTTTGTCCGATCATGTGCGTGCAGAAATTGATGACTGCTTGCGACGTTATCCTACAGATCAAAAACAATCCGCAGTGTTAGGGGCGTTGCGAGCTGTGCAGCATGAAATCGGTTATTTGCCAGTTGCACATATGGATGCCGTTGCAGAATATTTAGATATGTCAGCTATTGCAGTGTATGAAGTGGCTTCTTTTTATTCGATGTATGAACTTAAGCCTGTGGGCAAACATACTATTTCAGTATGTACTAACTTGTCTTGCATGTTGTGTGGAGCTGATGAAGTGGTTGAGCACCTAAAAAATAAACTTGGCATTAATTTGGGTGAAAGTACAGCCGATGGCAAGTTTTATTTAAAACAAGAAGAAGAATGTTTAGCTGCATGTTGTGGCGCTCCTATGATGCAAGTAAATCATGTTTATCATGAGAATTTAACCATTGAAAAAGTCGACCAGATTTTAGATGAACTTGGCTAGATAACAATTAAGTTTTATGCAGCAAAATAACGTTTGTTACCAGACATTAGAGTTTGATCAGCCTTGGACGCTAGAAAATTATAAGCGTATAGGAGGTTACTCGGCTTGGGGAAAAATTCTACGTGAAAAAATTTCACCTGATGAGGTCATTGAACAAGTTAAGGCTTCAGGTCTCCGTGGTCGTGGTGGTGCTGGTTTTCCCACAGGTTTGAAATGGAGCTTCATGCCAAGAAATCCAGATGTACAAAGTTATGTTGTATGTAATTCAGATGAATCTGAACCAGGTACATGTAAGGACCGAGATATCTTAAGGTTTAACCCCCACTCGGTGATTGAGGGTATGGCAATAGCAGCTTATGCGATGCATGCATCTGTAGGCTATAACTATTTGCGCGGTGAGTTTATGGATGAACCATACTTACGGTTTAAAAAAGCGTTAGATGAAGCCTACGCAGAAGGTTATTTAGGTGAGAATATTTTAGGAACGAATGTAACATTTTTCCTGCATGATGTGCTTGGCGCAGGTGCATATATATGCGGTGAAGAGACTGCGTTGCTTGAATCACTTGAGGGGAAAAAGGGGTTGCCGCGATTTAAACCACCATTTCCTGCTAACGTAGGTCTGTATGGAAAGCCGACAACAATTAATAACACTGAAACATTCGCATCGGTGCCAAGCATTATGCGTGAAGGTGCTGAGTGGTTTTCTTTAATGGGTGTTGAAAAGAGTGGTGGCACAAAATGTTTTTCCGTTTCCGGGCATGTAAACAATCCTGGTAACTTTGAAATTCCTCTTGGTACACCTTTCTCAGAGTTACTCAAATTGGCCGGTGGTGTGCGAACGGGTCATACGCTTAAAGCAGTTATACCTGGTGGATCATCCGTTCCAATAGTTCCAGGTGAAGTCATGCTTAGCACCAAAATGGACTATGAATCTATTACACAAGCAGGTTCTTTATTGGGGTCTGGAGCTGTAGTGGTCATGGATGAGACCACCGATATGGTAAAAGTTTTACAACGCATATCGCGTTTCTATTTTTCAGAGTCTTGTGGCCAATGTACGCCTTGCAGAGAAGGTACAGGTTGGTTATATCGCATGATTACTCGTATTGTTGAAGGAAGGGGTCAAGCAGAAGACATAGAAAAGTTGAATGACATTGCTCGTAAAATTGAAGGGCGGACCATTTGCGCATTAGGTGATGCAGCTGCCATGCCAGTACATAGTTTTATTAAACATTACCGCGAAGAATTCATCCATTATATAGAGCATGGCTATAGCATATTAGATAAAGTCAAATCTGAAAGTGTCGCAGCATAAATAGTATTATTAAATTTTAATGTCTGAAGAAACTATTCAATTATTTATAAATGACAAAGAGATATCTGCGTCAAAAGGTGCAATGTTGATTGAAGTTGCAGATCAACAAGATATAGACATCCCACGTTTTTGTTATCACAAAAAATTATCAGTCGCTGCAAATTGTCGCATGTGTATGGTGGAAGTAGAAAAAGCGCCGAAGCCATTGCCGGCATGTGCTACACCGGTTATTGAAGGCATGAAAGTCTACACCAAGTCCCCAATTGCACTTGATGCGCAAAAAAGCACTATGGAATTCTTGCTTATAAATCATCCTCTTGATTGTCCAGTATGTGATCAAGGTGGAGAATGCGAGCTACAAGATATCGCCATGGGATATGGTGAAGATGTATCGCGTTATATGGAACGTAAACGTGTGGTGCCGGATAAAAATTTGGGCCCATTAGTATCCACCGATATGACACGTTGTATCCATTGCACGCGTTGTGTTCGCTTTGGTAGTGAAATTGCAGGAATACGAGAACTCGGCGCAACAGGCCGTGGTGAGTTTATGGAAATTGGAACCTATGTAGAACGTTCACTTGGTTCCGAATTGTCAGGCAATGTCATCGATATTTGTCCCGTAGGCGCACTCAATGCCAAACCTTCTCGTATGCAAGCACGTTCTTGGGAGATGATGCAGTCATCCAGTATCGCACCGCATGACGGTGTAGGCTCAAATATTTATCTGCACACACTACGTAATAAAGTCATGCGTGTGGTGCCACGAGAAAATGAGGAGCTTAACGAAACGTGGATATCAGATCGTGATCGTTTCAGCTACGAAGGGTTACATGCAAGTGACCGGGCTACACGGCCAATGTTAAAAGGTGATCGAGGCTGGCAGGCCTGTGATTGGGATAGTTGTTTAGATAAAGTGGTAGAAAAGTTAACACAATATTCTCCAGAACAAATAGGTATATTAGCTTCACCACACTCAACCTTAGAAGAACTATATATACTACAAAAAGTATTCCGTTGGCTAAACGTTCAAAATATTGATCACCGTACACGACAAGTTGATTTTACTGATCAGGAATCTATGCCATTGTTCCCATATTTGGGGCAATCAATAGAATCTACTGAAGAAAACGATGCAATCTTTTTAATTGGTTGTGATATTCGACTTGAACAACCCATGCTTGCACATCGAATGCGAAAAGCAAGTTCAAGAGGTTGTAAATTTACAGCATTAAACCCACAAAAATTTGATTTTCATTTTTTAAATCAAAATACATGGAATTTGGCACCACAACAATGGGTATACGCCTTGGCAGAGATTGTGAAGTGTGCGCAATCCAGTGCATTGCAACAGCTTCCGCCTATACTTAACGATATTGTTGATGAAGTCTCAGTTTCTACACAGGCACAACAGATTTTTGATTTATTAAGCAATGCGAAAAAAGCAAGTGTATTTATTGGCGCTATTGCAGAAAGTCATCCTCAAGCTTCGGTGCTACGCGCATTTGCTAATTTTATTGCGAACATCACTAACTCAAATTTCGGTATCATCGCGCAAGCGGGTAACTCAGTAGGCGCATGGTTATGTGGAATGATTCCACACCGATTACCTGCTGGCAAAACCAATTCTAATAACGGCTTGAACTCAGCTGAAATGCTAGCCAATCCAAGACAAGCCTATGTGTTATTTAATTTAGAGCCCGAATTCGATTTCGCTGATGCACCGATAGCAATAAAAGCTATGCAAGAAGCTGAGTTCGTAGTGATATTTTCCCCATATGTCACTAGTCAGATGCAAGACTATGCCGATGTCATACTGCCGATTGCAAGCTTTGCAGAAACCGATGGTACATATGTGAACGCAGAAGGGCGCTGGCAAAGTGTGACGAAATCTATCCCCGCGCCTGAAGAGGCGCGTCCTGCATGGCGAATTTTACGCGTAATAGCCAATAAGCTTGGATTTGAAGAAGTGAAGTATCAATCTAGCCAACAAATTCGAGATGAAATTAAAGCGCTATTTGGGCAGGGAGTTGAGTTTGATAGTAATCTCAGTAATTTGGCTAACGTGAATTCAAATTTAGACCAAGGAAATTTATTTCGAGTATCTAGTACACCAACATATGCAGTTGATAATGTTGTAAGACGCGCAACGTCTTTGCAAGATACTATGTATGAACAGCAACCCTATGTTGCGATGTGTGAACAACAGGCACGTGAACTAGAAGTATTAAATGAAACTAAGGTCCGAGTTGTACAAGGGCATCAAGAGATGGCCTTGGCTTTACAAATCAATCAAGCATTGCCTATGAAGTGTGTTTGGATACAAAAAAGTGCAAGACAGTTAGATCAACTTGGAACGACAATTGCGCCAGTAGAAATTCAGAGGTTAGTTCATGCATAAATGTTGGATTGGTGCACTTGTTGAAATCCAAAGAGGTTTTCATGCTTGAATGGTGGCTGAATTTAACTGCAGCAATACCATCCATAGTGATGACTACTGCATACATGTTTGCATTTATTCTGGTGCTGTTTGGCTGTGTAGCTTATGTGACTTTGGCGGAGCGTAAAGTCATTGGTTTTATGCAGGTACGCATTGGTCCAAATCGTGTAGGACCCAGAGGTTTAGGGCAGCCTATTGCAGATGCATTGAAGTTAATGTTTAAAGAAATGATTTTGCCTAACGATGCAGATCGTTTTTTATTTCGATTGGCGCCACTTTTATCAATGATCCCAGCGTTAGCAGCATGGGTGGTTATTCCATTTGCTGAAGGTTGGAATTTTGCCGACATTAATGCAGGGCTGCTGTACATATTAGCGATGACATCTTTAGGCGTATATGGAGTCATCGTGGCTGGTTGGGCTTCTAATTCTAAATACGCATTGCTGGGAGCCTTGCGTTCAGCTGCACAAATTGTTGCTTATGAAATTGCCATGGGTTTTGCATTGGTAGGAGTATTAATGGCCAGTGGTAGTTTAAATCTCGGTGATATTGTGATGGCGCAGCAAGGTAAGTTTTTTTGGAATTGGTATTGGGTGCCTTTATTACCATTATTTTTAACTTATCTTATAGCAGGTGTTGCAGAAACCAATCGCGCGCCATTCGATGTTGTGGAAGGCGAATCAGAAATAGTCGCAGGCTTCCACGTTGAATATTCAGGTATGGGTTTCGCGTTATTTTTCTTAGCGGAATATGCCAATATTATATTAATTTCGGCATTGACATCGGTATTATTTTTAGGCGGTTGGTTGAGTCCTTTAGAAGGATTTCCCCTCTTTCCTTCCCATTTATTTCATTTGCCATATATAGGTGCGGCACTGGCTTCAGGCCCACATTGGTTTATTGCAAAAACCTGTTTCTTTATTTTTTGTTTTCTATGGTTTCGTGCAACATTTCCTCGTTACCGCTATGACCAAATCATGCGACTAGGTTGGAAAGTTTTATTGCCAGTGACCTTGATTTGGATATTTGTAGAAGGGGCATTGCTTTATTTCAATGTATCACCATGGTTTGATTAAGCGCATCTTATGAATAAGATACAAAACATCATTCGTAGTTTTACTTTGTCAGAGTTGCTTAAAGGTATGCGCTTAACAGGCCGTCGTTTTGTATCTAAAAAATTTACGATTCAATATCCTGAAGAAAAAACCCCACAATCGCCAAGATTTCGAGGCTTACATGCATTGCGACGCTATCCAAGCGGAGAAGAACGCTGTATTGGTTGTAAATTATGTGAAGCGGTATGTCCTGCATTAGCGATTACCATTGATACTGAAGAACGTGAAGATGGTAGTCGGCGTACAACCCGTTATGACATCGATTTATTTAAATGTGTTTACTGTGGATTTTGTGAAGAATCCTGTCCGGTAGATGCCATTGTGGAAACGCGTGAATTTGAATATTCGTTTTTTGAACGCGGTACTCAGATTATGACTAAAGACATGTTGCTTGAGGTGGGAAGAAAATATGAGGATCAAATAGCGGCAGATCGTCAGGCGGACGCGGCATATCGATAACTAAAAACGTAAGTCGAAATAATATAAAAAGAATGTTAGTACAAAGTACTGTTTTTTACTTTTTTGCAACAGTTTTGGTGCTGTCTGCGATTGCTATGATTACAGTGCGTAACCCAGTGCATGCGGCCTTGTTTTTAGTTTTAGCATTCTTCACTAGCGCTGCTATCTGGTTATTACTTGAAGCAGAGTTTTTAGGCATTGCCTTGGTATTGGTATATGTGGGTGCAGTCATGGTGTTGTTTTTATTTGTCGTCATGATGCTTGATATCAATATTGCCAAAATGCGTGCAGGGTTTGCCAAATATTTGCCATTAGGTCTTGTTGTTGGGGTGATAATTGCCGCAGAAATGATCGTGGTATTAAATGATCCTGCTTTTAATCTACAAAAGCCTCATTCAAAACCTGCCGATTATAGTAATACACAAGAGTTAGGTGAACTTTTGTTCACCGAGTATGTGTATCCATTTGAAATAGCAGGTGTCATATTGTTAGTCGCTATCATTGCTGCGATAGTTTTAACCATGCGTAAAAGCACTGTCGCAAAGCGCCAGAGTCCTTCAAAGCAAATTAATATAAATAAAAAAGATCGAGTACGTTTAGTTTCCCTTAATAAAGAATGAATAACTTAATTATTTAACAGACACAGAAACATAAAAAACAAAAATAATGATCACTTTGACGCATTTTCTTGTGCTTGGCGCAATTATTTTTTCTCTTAGTATTGCAGGAATTTTTCTAAATCGAAAAAACGTCATTCTATTGTTAATGGCGATTGAATTGATGCTGTTGGCAGTTAATATGAATTTTATTGCCTTTTCACATTATCTCGATGATCTATCGGGCCAAGTATTTGTATTTTTTATTCTCACAGTTGCTGCTGCAGAAGCTGCAATTGGCTTAGCAATTTTGGTAGTACTGTACCGCAACCGCATGACTATTAATGTACAAGACCTTGAGAACTTAAAAGGTTAGTTTAATAGAAGAAATGAAGACGCTTTGTATAATTATTGTTTTGGCACCTCTGATTGCAGCTTTGATTGCGGGTTTATTTGGAAGAAAGATTGGTCGTAGTGGCACACATTGGACCACCATATTAGGGGTATTTCTCTCCTTCGTTTTAAGTTTTGTCGTATTTAAGCAAGTCATCTTTGATAATACACCCCATTCGTCGATCGATATTTATAATTGGTTCGTTGTTGGCGACTTTGCATTCAAGATTGGTTTTTTAATCGATCCATTAACTGTCACCATGATGACCGTTGTGACGTTTGTGTCTTTAATGGTGCATATCTATACCATTGGTTACATGCACGATGATCCAGGTTACCAACGTTTTTTTTCATATATTTCTTTGTTCACTTTTTCTATGTTGATGCTAGTGATGGCGAATAACTTTTTACAGCTATTTTTTGGATGGGAAGCAGTTGGCTTGGTTTCGTATTTACTGATTGGATTCTGGTATACAAAAGAATCGGCAATATTTGCAAACTTAAAGGCCTTTTTGGTAAATCGAGTTGGTGATTTTGGATTCCTTTTAGGTATTGCGGCAATCTTAGCGGTTTTCAACAGCTTGGATTATCAAACTGTTTTCGATCAGGCTGCGACGGTTACAGAGCAAACGTTTTCAATCTCTGAAAACATCCATTGGCCTGTTATGACAGTAATTTGTTTGCTGTTGTTTGTCGGGGCAATGGGTAAATCCGCACAAGTGCCTTTACATGTTTGGCTACCTGATTCCATGGAAGGTCCCACACCGATTTCAGCTCTCATTCATGCAGCGACTATGGTTACGGCAGGTATCTTTATGGTGGCGCGCATGTCACCTTTATTTGAATTAAGTGATACCACGCTTTCAGTAATTCTTGTAATTGGCGCATTGACGGCATTCTTTATGGGCTTGGTAGGCATTGTCCAAAACGACATAAAAAGAGTTGTGGCCTATTCAACGTTATCACAATTGGGTTATATGACGGTTGCCTTAGGGGCTTCTGCATATTCGATCGCTATATTTCATTTGTTTACGCATGCATTTTTTAAGGCGTTATTGTTCCTAGCTGCGGGCTCAGTCATAGTGGCCCTGCATCATGAACAAGATATGCGCAACATGGGTGGATTGCGCAAGCACATGCCAATCACGTATTGGACCGCACTAATTGGCGCACTTGCTTTAATAGGCTTTCCAGGTTTTTCTGGATTCTTTTCTAAAGATGCCATCATCGAAGCTGTCAATCATTCGGATTTACCGGGTGCGCAATTTGCTTATGTGCTGGTACTTGCAGGGGTGTTTGTGACTGCGTTTTATACATTTCGAATGTTGTTTATGACATTTCATGGTGAATCCAGAATGGATTCACATACGGAACAACACGTCAAGGAATCGCCAAAAGTCATTACCGTGCCACTGATATTGTTAGCGATTCCTTCCGTGGTTGCGGGATTATTTATTGGCCAGTTTGTTTTTGGTGGTTATTTTGCCAACAGTATTTTTATATCGGATAGCCATCGTGCGATCGCTGAAATGCAATACCATTATCATGGCGTGTGGTCTTTTGTATTGCATGGGTTACAAGGCAAAGTTGTCTGGCTTGCGCTAGCTGGGGTCATTTGTGCCTGGTGGATGTATTTGCAACAACCGCAGCTTGCGGAGAAATTAAAACAAAAACTATCTGTTCTATATAAAGTGTTATTACATAAATACGGCTTTGATGAGTTCTATCAAATGTTCTTTGCAACGGGTACGCGCAAAATGGGCTCATTCTGCGATTCATTTGGAGACCGGCTATTAATTGATGGATTGGTCGTGAATGGCTCCGCAAAGTTTGTGAATTGGTTTTCTGCAAGAGCACGGAAAATTCAAACAGGACATCTGTATGACTACGCATTTGTAATAATTATTGGATTGTTGTTTTTGCTTAGTATACGTTTTTTGTAAAAGTCTCCATGTTTGCATCGCTTCCCACTCTTAGTCTTGTAATTTGGTTGCCTATTTTTGGTGGTTTGCTAGTAATCGCGGCCAAGAAATTGTCAGTCGATGCTGTGCGATGGTTGTCGCTACTGATAGCAGCGATAACTTTTATTGTAAGCAGCGGATTAGTTAGCGGATTTGATGGCAGTAGCTATGAAATGCAATTTTATGAGCATCTTCCCTGGATACAAGCATTTAATATTCATTACTCACTTGGCGTAGATGGAATTTCTGTACCACTAATATTACTCACAACAATTATCACTGTGCTCGTGATTATTGCAGGATGGGAAATTTCATCAGAGCGCATCGCTGAATACTTTGCTTCGTTTTTAATCTTAGAAGGCTTAATGATAGGCGTTTTTTGTGCGCTTGATGCCATCCTCTTTTACGTCTTCTTTGAGGGCATGTTAATTCCAATGTTTTTAATTATTGGCATATGGGGTGGGCCACGCAGAGTCTATGCGACAATAAAATTCTTTTTATACACATTCTTTGGTTCTGTATTTCTATTAATTGCACTTATCTACCTCTACTTAAATGCCGGCACGTTTGAAATTGCGCAGTTACAACAATTTAAGTTAGAAGCAAACGAGCAAATCTTAATATTTTTAGCTTTTCTTATTGCCTTTGCGGTAAAGATTCCAATGTGGCCCGTGCATACCTGGTTACCTGATGCTCATGTGGAGGCGCCTACTGGAGGTTCTGTAGTGTTAGCAGCTATCCTATTGAAAGTGGGTGGCTATGGTTTTTTGCGTTTTAGTATTCCGATCACACCTTATGCCAGTAACAAATTGGCCTATTTAATTATTGCCATCTCGTTGATTGCAGTGGTGTATATAGGTTTAGTAGCGTTGGCACAACGTGATATGAAAAAGTTAATTGCCTATTCTTCAATTGCACATATGGGATTTGTCACACTTGGATTTTTTGTGATTTTTGCATTATTCACAAGAAGCCATTCACATGCAGAGTTAGCGGTGCAAGGTGGCATGGTACAAATGATTTCACATGGTTTTATTTCCGGAGCATTGTTCCTGTGTGTTGGAGTTTTGTATGACCGCATGCATAGCAGACAGATAGCTGATTACGGAGGTGTGGTAAACAGCATGCCTAAATTTGCAACGTTTTTCGTAATTTTTGCGTTGGCAAATGCCGGATTGCCAGGCACTTCTGGATTTGTCGGAGAGTTTATGGTGATTCTAGCAAGCTTTAATGCAAATGTGTGGTATGCATTTCTTGCTGCATTAACCTTAATTCTTGGTGCTGCATACACTCTTTGGATGATAAAGCGAGTTGTATTTGGAGCAGTCGCTAACGAGCAAGTCGCAAAGCTAAGTGATCTCAACCATAGAGAATTTATCTGCTTATTTGTTTTGACATTGCTTGTACTTTGGTTAGGACTTTGGCCAGCGCCACTGATTGAAATAATGGATGCATCTGTAACGCATCTGCTCCAGCAAGCACAGCTGACAAATCTCAAATAATCATCATGAATAATTTAACTGCAGATTTAATCCTTGCTATGCCTGAAGTTGCATTGTTGCTAGCGACTTCTGCGGTGTTGATGATCAGCCTATTTGCTGGTCGAGCCAGTGAAGCAGTCGCGTACTGGTTGAGTTTAGTTGCATTAATTGGAACATTTGCATTGGTGTATTTTGCCCCACTGCGTACTAATTCATTTGCTTTTGCAGGCATGTACATTGATGACGAGCTGGCTAGTGCCATCAAGTTATTTGTATGTGCAACTGTGGCCGTAGTTTTTGTATATGCACGGCCTTACTTAACGCAACGTGCTCATGCAAAAGCTGAGTTTTATATTTTAGGCTTATTTGCAACGCTTGGAATGTTAGTGATGGCATCTGCACATAATTTTATATTAATCTACTTAGGTCTAGAGCTGCTATCTTTATGTCTATACGCCTTGGTAGCCTATGTGCGTGATTCAGGCGATGCGTCTGAAGCTGCAATAAAATATTTTGTTTTAGGGGCAATAGCTTCTGGCATGTTGCTGTATGGAATGTCGATTTTATATGGAATATCTGGGACATTGGATTTAGCCGAATTGAACCGTTATTTGGAAAATGTAAATGAATTTAATATACCTTTAGTATTTGCATTAACCTTTGTGGTTGTTGGTGTTGCGTTTAAATTTGGCGCAATTCCTTTTCATATGTGGGTGCCTGATGTTTATCAAGGCGCACCCACCGCGATTACTTTATTTATCGCCACTGCGCCAAAATTTGCAGCATATATAATGGCAATACGCCTACTGAGCGATGGGTTACAAGAGTTACTTTCTGATTGGCAAGGAATGCTGATAATTTTAGCTGCTTTATCGTTAATATTTGGCAATGTTATTGCCATTGCACAAAGTAATATTAAACGCATGCTCGCGTACTCTACGATTTCGCATATTGGATTTGTGCTACTGGGGCTATTGTCCGGTAACGATTTTGGATATGCCGCCGCGCTTTTTTATACGGTTGTTTACGTTCTTATGGCAGCTGGTGCGTTTGGTGTATTGGTTCTGCTTAGTCATCAAAACAAAGAAGTGGATGCGCTAGTTCACCTAAAAGGCCTGAGCAGATCTAATCCATGGGTTGCTTTGATGATGTTATTGCTTATGTTTTCAATGGCAGGTGTGCCTTTGACAGTTGGTTTTTATGCCAAGCTGTATATTTTACAAAGTCTAATTGATAACGACATGTTATGGTTAGCGATACTAGCAATTGTAATGTCTATTATTGGTGCGTTTTATTATTTGCGTGTAGTGAAATTTATGTATTTTGATGAAGTGGAAGAGAAGCTCTACACACAACATTCAATGCTTGCACAAACGGTGTTATCGATTAATGGTTTATCAATTGTGGCATTGTTTATCTTCCCCAATGCATTGCTGAATTACTGTATTCAAGTGATCAATTAAATAAAATGGGCAATTCACGCAATTTAGTAGATAACTTGAAAAGACTAGATTGAATCAGTACACTCCCGCTTCCTGGTGCGGGGTGGAGCAGTCTGGCAGCTCGTCGGGCTCATAACCCGAAGGTCGCAGGTTCAAATCCTGCCCCCGCTACCAATCGCATCACACTACAATTCTTCAGCAACATTCTTGCGGTTAGGATCCCGACGCGGGCTCAAATTCCATATCTTGGCGATGTTCACAGGTTCAAATCCTGCCCCCGCTACCAAAAGATTTGCACCTAATTGATATCGCGCATCTATTTTTGGTCTCGCACGAATAATTCTGCCACTAGTCTAAAAAGTAGGTGTAGCAGCTTTTTGCTACAAATTAATTTGCGTGTAATACAAACACACAAGTGTCCCACGCGCATGAATTATGCGAGTCCACCTGAGCTCGCCACGAACACGTAGCGATGCAATAAGTTGTTTCTTGTGAACTTATTCCTAATCACACATTGTCAAAGTAGTAATATAGCTACTACTATATTTTTACAAATCAACGGAAATAAGAAATTAATATGCTGATAACATTTCAAACTGATTCATATGCCAACATTACAATGTTTGGTGATATTGCGCTAAAGCTTCTTAAATACATGGGACATAGTGGTACAGTGCCTGGGGCCATAAAGGCTGAAGATATACCCATTGCATTGGACATGCTAAAACAGGCGGTAAGCGCTGAAATAAAATCTGCTGGCGATAAACCCGATGCTGAACTGGATGAAGATGAAGCAGAAATTTACGTAAGTATAGATAAAAGAGCCAAACCCTTAATTGAATTACTTGAAGCAGCAGCGGCTCAAAATGAGGATGTCATGTGGGACAAATAAATTTACATCGCATGTTATTGGACTGAATTTTTTAAATACTATTCAGCACTGGTAGTGTTTAAATAAATTTTTCAGGTTAATTTTATCGGACTCAAGTAAGTGGGTAAAAAAACTAAAATATCACTAGTACTGGGCAGTGGTGCCGCAAGAGGTCTGGCACATATTGGTGTTATACGCTGTTTAGAAGAACGTGATTTTGAGATTCAATATATCTCCGGGGCATCCATGGGGGCCTTGATAGGGGGTATTTATGCTGCGGGTGAGCTTGATCTTTATTCCGACTGGGTAAGTGCATTAAAACGGAGAAACATTATTCGTTTACTTGGTGTTTCGTTTAGCAAAAAATCTATTTTTAAAGGTGGAAGGATAATAGAAGTGCTAAAAGAGATGATAGGAGATCGCGATATTGAGAATTTGCCTATCGGATTTACTGCTGTTGCAACTGATGTAATTGAGCAGAAAGAGATTTGGCTTACACAAGGTTCATTGTTTGAAGCGATTCGAGCTTCATGCGCCGTGCCAATGATATTTTCACCAGTCAAGGTTTCGGGCCGACTGCTTATAGATGGTGGCATAATTAATCCAGTGCCGATAACACCCACATTAAATGTTAATACTGAGCTAACAATTGCAGTTGTGTTAAACGGCCCACCGGAAACATTTAAAAGTGACTCAAGAAAGGTACCGAATAGTAATAATGAAGATGAAGCTACTAATAAGTATCAATTGGGGATTGATAAGTTCATTGACGGATTGCTGCCAAAAGGTATGCCTGAAAAAAATAAGGAAGATTTGGGTTTTTTTAACCTCATTACTCAGTCTATGGACACCATGCAATCATCAATCGCGCGATTTAAGCTTGCAGCTTATCGTCCGGATATTGTAGTAGAAATTCCACGTAATATTTGCGGTTGGTTTGAATTTGACCGTGCAAAAGAGTTAATTGAGTTTGGGTATAAACGAGCTGATTATACCTTAACAAGATATGATGAAACCTTAGCGCGAAGGCAGTCAAATTAATAATTCCAGTCTTTGATGATGAATACTTAGTATTATGACACTATCAGGATGGGAGCTGCAGGATGCTATCGTTGTCCAGTTGAGAACTGTAGGTATGTTAGATCTAGCAATATCAGCTATGAGATCGGTATTTAATACAATTCCAATCTGGAAACTGTTGCCCAGAAGTATGTACAATAGTGCAGTTAACCTGTAAAAATGCTGATATTTAAAATTTCTATAAAAAGTATGAGGAGTTTTTCAAATGAGTGAAGCAAGTTTGTATGACCGTCTCGGTGGAGGCGACAAAATTAGGCAGATCGTAGCCGATATATGGGTAAACCATACCAGCAATCCTAAGATTAAAAACCGTTATGTAAATAGTGACGGTGAACATGTCAAACAAGTCGTTTGGGAGTTTTTCTGCTCTGGAATTGGCGGACCTCAGGAATATACCGGTAAGGACATGCTCACCGCTCACACAGGCATGAATATTAATGATGAAGAGTTTAATGCAGTCACTGATGATGTGCTTGCTGCCTTAGATAAAAACAACGTAGGCCAAAAAGAAAGAGACGAAGTGCTCTGTATTTTATATTCTATGAAAGGTGATATTGTCCACGTCTGAGCCCATATCACTTTCAATACGTTTAAATAAAAGCCTGGGCACTTAGTTCGGGCTTTTTTTATGTATCATTTGTCAGGTCAAATGAACCGCTAAGAAAAATGCTAAGCTATGCATCGCATTTATTTAGATTATCGCTTTCAACTCAGTCTTTTAAGAAGATCTGACCACTGCGTTTGTGAATGCAGCCGCTGAGTTTTCATGTAATTTCACTGAATTTCCCTCATCGGTAAGTGTCTAAACAGCCATGACAGCGATGTGGGTTGATGAAGACTGTCTTTTTACCTATAATAATTCTTGTTTAGTCAAATGGTAAGTCATTGTTTGATCAATGATTTGAAGGGCCCCAAGTGGGCCTTTTTTATTGCTTGCGCAAGCTTTGATCCCATTATTTGGGCAGTTGCCAAATAGATGAGGCCGCTTGTAAATTACAGAGTCATAGGGAAGTGAACTAGAGAAAAATGGGCCTGGGAGCCCATTTTTTTATTGTGCAAATGATTTTATATAGAGATCCTTTTGGTATAGCACCAATAATTGAGCCGGTAATTGTTGGCATGGGCTATGACTTTTGGGGGCTCGAATGTCAATCCGGCGTAAGGGCCGCACAGGTGCGGGTATACATTGACCGGAATGACGGTGTGACATTAGATGATTGTTCTCGAGTTAGTCAGCAATTAAGCGCTGTTTTAGATGTAGAAGATCCAATTCAAGTGCCGTATACCTTGGAAATCTCATCACCGGGAATAAATCGGCCATTGTTTAGTGTCGATCAAATGAAAAGTGTTATTGGCAGTAGAGTGAAAATAAAGACCTTATGGCCAGTCGAAGAGCGTAGGAATATTAGTGGAATTTTAGAAAAAGTTGGAGATGAAAATATCAAGATAAAGGTTGACGGTGATAATTTTTTCACTGTACCAGTGAATGCTATTAAAAAAGCAAAATTAGATATAGATATTAAATTTAATGATTGATTTTTGAGTTATTTAAGTATGAACAAAGAAATTTTGTTAGTCGTTGATGCAGTTTCAAACGAGAAAGGCGTGGAAAAAGAAATTATCTTTGAGGCCATCGAGGCAGCTCTAGCTACTGCAACACGTAAAAAGCATGGTCTAGAAATGGATGCGCGGGTTGAAATCGATCGTGAGTCTGGTGATTACGAATCTTATCGGCGTTGGTTGGTTATGGATGATGAAGATCCAGAATTTGAATCTCCAGAAAGACAGATATTGTATAGCTATGCGATCAAAGACCATCCCAACATTCAAGTAGGAGAATATATCGAAGAACCTATTGAATCTGTAGCTTTTGGTCGTATTTCCGCACACACTGCAAAACAAGTAATTGTTCAAAAAGTGCGAGAAGCAGAAAGGTCGCAAGTTGTGGAAGCGTTTAAAGATCGAGTCGGTGAGCTCGTGATGGGAGTAGTCAAACGCAGCGATCACTCTGGCACCTACATTGATTTGGGTGGAAATGCTGAGGGCTTTATCCCGCGTGAACACATGATCCCACGGGAGGCGATGCGACCTGGCGATCGAGTTCGAGCATTTTTGCAAGAAGTTCGTGAGGAGGCTCGTGGCCCGCAATTGTTTTTAACACGAACCGCGCCAGAATTTCTAATTGAATTGTTTAAGCTTGAGGTTCCCGAAGTCGGCCAGGGACTTATAGAAGTGCTATCAGCAGCGCGTGATCCAGGGCTTCGTGCGAAAATTGCAGTGAAATCTAATGACCCTAGATTGGACCCCGTTGGTGCTTGTGTAGGAATGCGTGGTTCTCGTGTGCAATCAGTATCGAATGAGCTTGCAGGTGAACGCATCGATATTATCCTTGCGGACGAAAATCCAGCCCAGTTTGTGATCAATGCGATGTCGCCTGCTGCTGTTACTTCTATTGTAATGGATGAAGATAAAAAGAGCATGGACATTGCTGTCGATGAGGAAAAGCTTTCTCAAGCAATTGGTAGAGGAGGACAAAATGTTAAATTGGCCAGTCAACTTACTGGCTGGGAGTTAAATGTAATGACGGAGGGGCAGGCAGAAGAGAAGAGTGAAACAGAAACCCGTCAAATAATAGAGATGTTTATGTCACAACTTGATGTGGATGAAGAAGTAGCAGTCATTTTGGCACAAGAAGGCTTTTCCAGCGTTGAAGAAATCGCTTATGTACCTCCAAAAGAATTAGTTGAAGTTGAAGAATTTGATGAAGAAATTGTCGAAGAATTACGCACACGAGCACGTGATGTTTTGCTGACCTCAGCGATTGCAATGGAGGAAAAATTTGCCGATGTAGAACCTTCAGCGGACTTATTGAATATGGAAGGTATGGATAAAGAACTAGCCTTTGAACTTGCTTGTAGAGGAATCTCGACCATGGAAGATTTGGCAGAGCAAGCAGTAGATGATCTGTTAGATATACAAGGCCTTGATGCTGATCGCGCAGGGGCTTTGATAATGCTTGCGCGTGCACCATGGTTTGAAAACGAAGGTGCTACAAGCTAACAGATCAATTGATAAATTTTTAAGATAATTAATTAACAATGTCTGAAGTAACCGTTAAACAGCTAGCAGAAGTAGTGAATACTCCTATTGAGAAACTGCTTGAACAGTTTTCTGAAGCCGGTTTGGACTTTAATGCACCAGATCAAATTGTTAGTGACGAGCAAAAAATGCAATTACTCGATCATTTGCGTAATAACCGCAGCAAGGCTGCTTCACTTCCATCTGACGATGGCAGAAAAATAACTCTACGCAGAAAGAGCACATCTCAACTAAAAGTTAGTGGAGCGCAAGGACGTGGTAGCGCTACTAGCGCTACTGTAAACGTGGAAGTACGACGCAAACGAACTTATGTAAAGCGCAGCGTTGTTTTAGAAGAAGAGGCAAAAGCAGAACAAGAACGATTAGAAAAAGAAGCAGTTAGAGAAAAAGAAGTCGCTGCACAATTGGAGAAAGCTGCTCAAGAAGCTGAGGCAAAAGCCAAATTAGAAGAACAAGAAAAACAAGAGGCAGCTCAAAAAAGTGTGGTGACGATAGTGGAGGACGTGACGCAAGTTGTGTCCAAACCAGAAGAAGAACACGCTATAGAAACACCAGCAACCACAGTAAAAACAGAGAGACCAGAACCTGCTCAACCTGAAAGAGTTGAGAGTGACACCAAGATCAAGCGACGAGAACTCCATGTCGCAAGTGATAAGCGCGGCAAACGTAAAGCTAAGCCTAAACATCGCCGACCTGGAAAAGTAGCCCCCAGTGATAAACATAAGTTTGAAAAACCAACTGAACCTATCAAGCGGGAAATATTAGTTCCAGAAAACATTTCGGTTTCTGACCTTGCACAAAAAATGGCGATCAAGGCAGCAGAAGTGATTGCCGTTATGATGAAATTGGGCGTGATGGCCACGATAAATCAGGTCATAGATCAAGATACTGCGATTCTCGTTGTTGAAGAGCTGGGCCACGATGCAAAGCCCATGCAAGCAGCAGATATTGAGGCTGATGTACTACAAGTCGAATATGATACCTCTGAAGCACACACACGTAACCCTGTGGTTACAGTTATGGGGCATGTTGATCATGGTAAAACATCTCTGCTCGACTATATTCGTCGCACCAAGGTTGCGTCTGGCGAAGCTGGTGGAATCACTCAACATATCGGAGCGTATAGTGTGAAAACTGGTAAGGGTACGATCACTTTTTTGGATACACCTGGCCACGCTGCATTTACAGCCATGCGTGCAAGAGGAGCTGAAGTGACTGATATCGTTGTATTGGTTGTTGCAGCCGATGATGGTGTGATGCCGCAAACGAAAGAGGGCATTGAGCATTCGCGAGCGGCTAATGTACCAATGATTATAGCAGTCAATAAGATAGATAAAGAAGATTCAGATCCAGAGCGCGTACGTAATGAGCTAGCCGCACATAATGTAATTCCGGAAGAGTGGGGTGGTGATAATATTTTCGTTAATGTCTCAGCTAAAACTGGAAAAGGCATAGATGATTTACTTGAAGCAATTTCTTTGCAAGCCGAGATATTAGAATTAAAAGCCGTTAATTATGGTCCAGCAACTGGTGTAGTGATTGAATCCTCGTTAGATAAGGGCCGTGGTCCGGTCGCTACAGTGCTAGTTCAACAGGGTAAGTTATCAAAAGGAGATATGCTTTTAACCGGAGAAGAGTTCGGACGCGTACGCGCGATGTTTGATGAGCATGGTAAAGAGATTGATACTGCTGGACCTTCGACTCCAGTAGTCGTACTTGGCCTATCAGGAGCATCAAATGCAGGGGATGAGGCCATTGTGGTAACAGATGAACGCAAGGTACGTGAAATAGTTGATCTACGTAAAAGTAAATCCAGAGATACGAAATTTGCAGCGCAACAAGCTGCAAAATTGGAAAATGTATTTAATCAATTGGGTGAAGGTGAAGCGGCCTCGATAAATGTTTTAATCAAGGCGGATGTGCAAGGTAGTGCAGAGGCCCTACGAGATTCGTTAGAAAACCTGTCTACCGACGAAGTCAAAGTTAAGATTGTAATGGCAAGCGTCGGTGGTATAAATGAGTCGGACATCAATCTAGCAGAGGCTTCCAATGCAATTGTGATTGGTTTCAATGTTCGCGCGGATAATGCTGCCAAACGCGCTGCAGTGGATTTGGGTATTGATATTCGCTATTACAGTATCATTTACGAAACAATCGATGATGTGAAGAAGGCAATGAGTGGATTGCTTTCTCCAGAATTACGCGAAGAGATAATTGGTCTTGCAGAAGTAAAAGATGTATTTAGATCTTCTAGAATGGGTGCTGTCGCAGGTACACAAGTAATTGAAGGTGTTATAAAGCGTGGTAATCCTATACGTGTACTGCGTGATAATGTCGTAATTTATGAGGGTGAGCTTGAGTCATTGCGTCGTCATAAGGATGATGTAAATGAGGTACGTGCGGGTACCGAGTGTGGGATTGCAGTCAAAAATTACAATGACGTTAAGGCCGGTGATCAAATTGAAGTGTATGAGCGAACCGAAGTCGCTCGTACTCTATAATAACTCTTGAAATAGAGTAATACTCAAAGTGCAACAAGAATCTTCTAGACCGTTACGAGTCGGAGAGCAACTTCGACGCGAACTTTCAACTTTATTGCGCAACGAAGTAAAAGATCCACGTATTTCAGAAATCATAATTTATGATGTTGTAGTAACAAAAGACTTAAGTTTGGCAAGAGTATATTTTAGTCCATTGGATATTCAGCAAGATGCGACTGAATGTCTTATTGGTCTCGATAGGGCTACTGGTTTTTTGCGCACACTGCTCAGTCGTAAATTAAATTTACGCAGAATGCCAGAACTACGATTTATTGTTGATGATACCGAGGCAAAAAGCGAAAGAATAGAGCAACTGATCCAAAAGAGTTTCAACAAATAATCAATGTCAAACAGGCGGCGCAAAGGGCGTGTTCTAAATGGCTTGTTGTTGTTAGATAAACCAGCAGGCATTACTTCAAACTTGGCATTGCAGAAAGTAAAAAAATTATTAAATGCCACAAAAGCGGGTCATACTGGAAGTTTAGATCCTCTTGCAACTGGGATGTTAATAATTTGCTTTGGACAAGCAACTAAAATTTCAAATTATTTACTTACTGCAGACAAACATTACGATGTAACACTCATGCTTGGTGTTACAACAGACACAGGTGATGCAGATGGTAGAGTGCTAAAACGGCAAGATGCGTCATCGATAGCTGCGGATGATATAAATAAAAACATAAAATTCTTTACTGGATATATCGAACAGGTTCCACCGATGTTTTCCGCTATAAAATATCATGGAATTAGGTTGCATAAATTGGCACGGCAAGGAATAGAAGTTGAACGACAATCGAGGAAAGTCCAAATCTATAATTTTGAATTAATTCATCGAGAGAAAAATTTATTATATATGCATGTACATTGCTCAAAAGGTACCTATATAAGAGCCCTGGTTGAAGATTTAGGTAGGCGGCTAGCCTGTGGTGCGCATATTGTTGAACTTAGGCGCACAAGTATTGGGCCATTTGTTAATTCACAATTAGTAACCCTGTCAGAAATAGAGAGCTTTGTGCAGCAAGATCCATGCGTGTCAGATAAGGTACTAATTCCGGTTGATGTCGCCCTACAAGCTCTCCCTGCATTATCAGTGGGACAAGAGCTTATGCGGAAAATGTGCAATGGTCATCCCGTATGGATAGCAAAATCACCGACAAGTGGACAGGTAAGAATTTATGATACAGATGACCAATTTTTTGGTGTAGGTACTGTACTCGACGATGGACGTATAGCCCCAAAATGCCTACGTTGAAATTGTTACAACACAGAGTTAGCCTTGAAGATGTAAAATTGGAAGTACCTCAGGAATTGTTCTTGTTCGTTTTGGGCTACGTGGTAGAATCGCGCACTCGAAAATATAGGTAATGGTAGAAAGTTGTAGTAAAAAGGCAAGTTATAAAGATGGCAATTACAGCAGAAGAGAAAGCAAATATTATTCAAAAGTACCGACGTAACGATTCTGATACTGGTTCACCTGAAGTACAAGT
The DNA here is from genome assembly GCA_041576975.1 of Gammaproteobacteria bacterium. Classification (GTDB taxonomy): domain Bacteria; phylum Pseudomonadota; class Gammaproteobacteria; order UBA4575; family UBA4575; genus JBFGJY01. Next base: position 69,578 of record JBFGJY010000004.1, read on the forward strand.
GGCACTTTTATCTTCACGGATATCACATTTGAGTGGGCACTTCGAATCACATAAGAAAGATCATCACTCGCGTCATGGCTTACTTAAGATGGTCAATCATCGCCGCAAACTTCTTGATTACTTACGCTCAAAAGACCAAAAAAGATATCAAGAGCTTATTAGTTCTCTTGGTTTAAGACGCTAATCAAATTTTCTCTCGTTATTAGAGAGATTCAATAGTGTTGGTAAGTAATTGGATGAAATATAAATGCACGGTACACATCTAGATTTATTGGGCACATCAGGACTGCCTGATTAGGTGGAATTTAAATTAGATAAGTAAAAGTGGAATCAATCAGTGAGTAAAGTAACAAAATCTTTTTTATTTGGAGAACATCAAGTCACATTAGAAACCGGAGAAATCGCGCGTCAAGCCGATGGCGCAGTTCTGGTTGATATGGGGGGTACTGCTGTTTTAGTAACAGCAGTTGGACGAAAAGAGCCTGAGCCAGGCCGGGACTTTTTTCCACTAACTGTTAATTATCAAGAAAAGACTTACGCCGCCGGTAAAATCCCTGGTGGCTTTTTTAAACGAGAAGGTCGACCATCTGAAAAAGAAACTCTAACGTCTCGTCTTATTGATCGTCCTATACGCCCTATGTTTCCTAAGGATTTCACTAATGAAGTCCAAATTATAGCCACAGTAGTTTCGATGAATGCGGATATAGATCCTGATATTCCAGCAATGATTGGTGCATCTGCGGCTCTAGCGGTATCAGGTATACCTTTTAATGGGCCAATGGGTGCTGCTCGTGTTGGGTATATCGACGGCAACAATGTATTGAATCCAACTAATTCCCAGTTGAAAAAGTCCAGCCTGGATCTAATTGTTGCGGGTACACATGGTGCAGTTTTAATGGTGGAGTCGGAGGCGAATATTCTCTCTGAGAAGGTCATGCTTGGTGCAGTAATGTTTGGACATGAACAACTGCAATCTGCAATCAATGCGATTAAAGAATTTGCTCAAGAAGTGAACAATCCTCCATGGGATTGGCAAGCCACTGAAGCCGACGAATCTTTGGCCGAAAAGGTGAATTCAATTTGTAGCCAACAATTAGGGCAAGCCTATCAAATCGCCGAAAAACTTGCTCGTCAAGATAAAGTCAGTGAAATCCGCAATGGCTTGATTGAATCACTTGTGAATGAAGCAGAAGGGCCAAGCGAAGCCGATGTAGTTGGAGCCTTTAATAAGCTTGAGAAGAAAATTGTCCGTGGACGTATTTTATCCGGTGAGAAACGCATTGATGGGCGCGATAAAAACATGGTGCGACCAATTACCATACGCACAGGCTTGTTACCACGTACACACGGAAGCGCTTTATTTACACGAGGTGAGACACAAGCACTTGTTGTAACCACATTGGGGACTGGCCGAGATGCACAGATCATCGATGCAATCGAAGGTGAATTTAAAGAAAACTTCATGTTGCACTATAATTTTCCGCCATTTTGTGTTGGAGAAACAGGCTTTGTAGGCTCACCCAAGCGACGGGAGATTGGGCATGGAAAACTTGCTAAGCGTGGTATTCGGGCAGTGGTTCCTAGTGAAGAAGAATTTCCATATGTATTACGTGTGGTCTCCGAAATTACAGAGTCCAATGGCTCCAGTTCTATGGCAAGTGTTTGTGGAACCAGCTTGTCATTGATGGATGCTGGGGTACCCATTAAAGCACCGGTTGCAGGGATAGCTATGGGTCTTATTAAAGAAGGCAATGAATTTGCCATACTCACCGATATTCTTGGCGATGAAGATCATCTAGGCGACATGGATTTTAAAGTCGCTGGCACCCAAGAAGGAGTGACTGCATTACAAATGGATATCAAAATCGAAGGAATTACAAAAGAAATTATGGAAATTGCGCTCAAGCAAGCACGAGAAGGGCGTTTACATATACTTGAAAAAATGAATGCAGCAATATCAGCACCACGTGAAGAAATGTCTGAATACGCACCTCGCTTTACAATATTGAAAATAAACCCCGACAAGATTCGCGATGTAATTGGGAAAGGAGGCGCCACCATTCGATCACTAACAGAAGAGACGGGGACTACTATTGATATTGATGATCAAGGTGTTGTGCGTATTGCATCGGTAGATAAAGCTGCGGGCGATGATGCCAAACAGCGTATCGAACAAATCACTGCTGATGTCGAAGTAGGTAAAATCTATGAAGGTAAAGTCGTCAAAATAATGGATTTTGGTGCATTCGTAAGTGTGTTACCCGGTAAAGATGGTCTGGTGCATATTTCACAAATTTCACATGAGCGCGTGGAGAATGTAACCGACGAACTTTCAGAAGGTGACGTTATCAAAGTAAAAGTGCTTGAAATTGACAAGCAAGGTCGCATTCGACTGAGTATGAAAGCCGTTGATACTGCATAATTCTATCTAGATTTTACTTTAAATTATTTCTTTATAACTTTGGTAAAAATTAAAAAATCTGAACAAGATTGGCGTCAACAACTGACAGCAGAACAATTTTATATCTGCAGACAAAAGGGTACTGAGCCAGCCTTTAGTGGCAAGTACTATAATCACAAAGGCGAAGGACTGTACTGTTGTGTCTGCTGCCAAACCCCTCTATTTGATTCTAAACATAAATTTGATTCTGGTACCGGATGGCCTAGTTTTTGGGAAATGTATTCTGATGGAAATATAACAACCGAAACCGATTTAAGTCATGGTATGAGTAGGACCGAAGTTCTATGTAACGAATGTGGAGCACATCTTGGCCATCTATTCGAAGATGGACCTGCACCAACAAATCTAAGATATTGTATTAACTCAACGGCCTTAGAATTTGATTCTAAAAAAGAATTTTAAGTTTACCTAAATACGCTTTGACAAGATTTAGCAGCGTGTTCCACGGCATATGTGCATTTATATATGTATTAATTATTTTAATTTTCAAATTTTAAGTTGCACAAATTATGCTTGGTCAAGAGCTGAAATGGCGCTACACCTTCTGCTATAGTGAGTGCTATAATTTCTTTAATAATCAAACTGGTGGCCTGCGCCCACCAAATTGAAAATTGATATTTTGTAGTTAACTTTTTGCCTTTTAGTTTCTTCAATATGGAGGCCAACATGAAGAAATTTTTAATCAACACGCGATATTATTTAGCGCCGTTACTGATTGTCGCAACCCTATTTGGAGTATTAGCGGGCGGTCCGTGGGTGTGGACCGGCGTGGTGTTACTTGGCGTTGGGATCATTGTCGACAC
>JBFGJY010000005.1:0-62658 GCA_041576975.1 Gammaproteobacteria bacterium
CAAACCCATATCCTCATCCAGCCGATGTGCAACCTGTTCTTCTGCTGCATACCAGTCTGTCTCTGCATCACCATTTATAAAATTGCGTTTTTCTGCAAGTTGATAGGCCGTTTCGCGGATCCACTGCTCACGCTCTTCTGTGCTCACATGACGCCCGAGAATCTTAGTCCGTGTGGCCTCGGTAATGCCTTTGACCTCAATGACACCCGTTCGCACATCGTGTATAAAAGCACGTAAGTATGGTCGTGCAGTTTCGCCAAATCGATCAAGAGTAAATTCGCTAAATTCTTTAATACCATGGCCGGCAGCAACCACATGTTCGAGTGCTGATTTCAAATACTTTTCCAACTCTCTATTTTTTTCTGAGTGCTTATCAGTATCAGTCTGTTTCATAATTCAACCTTTATCACTGAATTTTATAATATGAAATAAACTATCAGAGTAGGTAAAACAGTATTTGATTTACGTCAGTCTCACTAATATTAGTGAATAGTTTTTGCTATTCTTCAATTGCCTAAGTGTCCACTTTTGCCGCAAGCAGACACTCAGCCCTGTAAGCATATGACTAGAAGCAAACATGGTTAGAATAACAACCATGTTTATTAATAGCTCAGACCATTAATGGGCCGATGAGTACCCAGGATATAAAATCTACAATTCGATTACTCATCGCATTCATAGCGGGCCTTGGACTCTTCACTGCAATTATCTTCTGGCCTGCAGGAAGAATTGACTGGGTAGAAGGGTGGCTTTACTTGGTAATTATCACTGCGTATCTAATGATCAGTACTTTTTACCTCAAGCGTGTGAATCCAACGCTTATCGAACATAGACTACAAGTACGGTTTGGTGAAGGTACGAAACGCTGGGATAAGATATGGTCTGTAACCTTCGCCCCATTATTTTTTGCAATCTATGTGATCGCAGGGTTTGATGCAGTCCGTTTTGAATGGTCAAACATGTCACCCTGGTTATGGCCACTGGGGTTTGTTCTTTTCATACCGAGTTTGGCACTAATCACTTGGTCCATGGGGGTCAACCCCTTTTTTGAGAGGACAGTGCGAATACAAACTGAGCGAGGACATCATGTGATTGATAACGGCCCGTATAGGTTTGTTCGCCACCCCGGGTACTTGGGGTTCTTTGGCTGGAGCCTAACCACTCCTCTACTGCTGGGTTCGTGGTGGGCTTTTCTTCCCGCCTTGCTGTCAATTATTGGAATTATGATTCGAACAGCTTTGGAAGATCGGACACTTCGTGAAGAACTGACTAGATACGAAGAATATACAAGCCGAGTTCATTTCAGGCTGATCCCTGGTATTTGGTAACAGCAACGAGAAATTGATGTATCAAACATTGCGAAATCATAAGAACCTGTTTATTAATATTTAGTCAATGCTAAACCATGCGCTTAAACAAGATGCAATCAATTAACTCATACATACAATGACCATTCTGGCCGTAAGCAGACATTGCATTTAATAATTGGAGTTTAAAAAAAATTTAATATAAAAACTTTGGAGGAGACCTATAATCGATCAATAAACAGACGACAACCGGATCTGGTGGGGCTGTTTACAATTTATGCTTATATGCATTTGAACGTGAAGTAAAAGAAAGTCAGGCTGGTATATGGAAGTTACCAGACAAGGAAAGAGTAAAGCCGTGGGAATAGAGGAAAGAGAAAAGAGGTGGATGAGATTCTTGACAAAGAAAAATAAAAAAAGCTGGAAACAAGTAATAAGTATTATATATTTCAGTCAATTACTCCTATTGCTGTAAGTACAATTCCAATGATCCCTACTAGCACTGTAATCGCTAACACTACCCAAACTATTTTAATTAGGGGATGTTGACCTTTATCTTCTCTCTCATCTTCACTCATTGTAATTTCCTTTGCTTTATACTCCCTTCGATGAATACTTATCTATTACCACTCGCTAAGTACAGCAGTAGGGTTTTTCATTTTACTCTTGCAAGGCTCAAGATGTTTGCTCATTAAAATAGATGAGTTGCTATAATCTCCTTCGATTTCTTTGTCCATATCATCTAGTTCCAGTTTAAATTTCTCGAGTGTAACTTTTTCTGCCATCTCTTCAGTACGTGTTTCTTCGGCATAAACTAATGCATATCGTAATGCATGTTCTTTAAGATCATTCATTTTAATAGCGTGCTCAGCAGCATCTGGGCCTTCGGTTCTTTTTGCAGCTTCACCAAGTACAGCATAAAAGCTGGCGCAGGTAACAAATTCATTAGATGCATTATTAAATGCCTTTCCCATTGCACTATCCGGATCAATATCTCCTGCATAGGTATAAAAAGGGCACAAAAATATAGTTATTTGAAATAATTTTTTCATGGCTTCAACAAAAGCGTATACCCAGAAATATGCAGAAGAGATTGTTTTAGATCAATAAATTATTAGTTGCATGCAATATTCTTGAATGACTCTAGGAAATTCTTCGCTATTAGCTAGTATAATTCAGGTGTGATAAGAATGAATAAACTCCTACTTTTCATTTTACTATTTTATATTGGTGTTATCCACGCTGAATCGAGCGGAAGAACCGGAAACGACCTACTGCAAGAATGCCTTGAATGGAAAAAAATGTATGAGCATGGCACATCTAACCCAAATGTTGCCTATCAAGCAGGTGAGTGTGTTGCCTACATACAAGGCATTGCTGACTCTTTATATGTTCAAAAAAGATATTGCCCTGGCAGATCAATATATACACAAAGAACAAGGGCTGTTATTGAGTATTTAGAAAACAATCCAGCAGCACTTGATGAGGATAAAATGCAGCTAACAATAACTGCGCTAGTTTCAGCTTTTCCCTGCAAATGAAAAAAACTTATAACATTAATTTTAATTTTAATTGTAATGCCGTATTTTAATACAATCTAATGCGCATTATTCAATCCTTTGAAGATTTAGATTTATTAGAACAACTGCAACCGCTTTGCACAGACTGCGGCCACCGTGGCAACGTGGTCGATGAACAGTACCTCACACAAAATAAATTACTAATCACAGATATATTGCATAACCTCAAATGCAATCAATGCGGCAGTAAGGATGTAACGTTAAAACTATTGTCTAATGCTGCGATGCCACAATTAGACAAATCAAATGTTGCGTTTTTTTCGGATAATTTGAGGACGTTATGAATGCTCGCTATCGACCCAAAGCGCATATTAACTAGAACACAATATTAAGTAAGTTTGAAAAGTATGAAATGGTTGAGTTTAATAGTCTGCATAGCACTATGTCTATGTGCAGGATATATTGGGTCCTTGTTTAGTCCCGGAGATTGGTACCAAACTCTCGCAAAATCTTCCTTAACTCCTCCAAATATTGTATTTCCTATTGTCTGGAATATTCTATTCATTCTCATGGGTTTGGCCGCATGGCGTATTTGGAATAGGCATTTACAAGGTAAAAACTTTGCATTATTACTGTTTATCATACAGCTAGGTTTAAATATTCTATGGTCATTTTTGTTTTTTGGACTACAAAGACCGGATTTAGCTCTTATTGAAATCGTTGTTCTTTGGACTGCAATTTTAGCTACTGTAATCGCTTTTTTTAAGATAGACAAATTAGCAGGGGTACTATTATTGCCTTATATAGGTTGGGTTAGCTTTGCAATATACCTTAATTATTCTATTTATAATTTGAATTAGTATTAATACCTCAGGTTAACTTAAGAAATCATAAATGACCGCTAACGACCCAAAGCGAAAATGCAAATATAAACATCAATTTTTAGCATGTATAATTTTATAGATTCTTAGAAAATACAATTATGTCTAACCCTAAAAAATTGCCAGACCACAGCATTGAGGCATCTGGTCTTAAATCTGAAGTTGACTCAAACCAGTGTGAAAAATTAAAAAAACAATATGGGTTTAATGTAGACTTTAATCTTTTTGGTTATTTGCTCGATGCAGTATTATGGTACAAGTCGCACAAAGACATACAAGCTAAAAGATCAGTTACAGAACAAATCACTTTATTGGATGAGCTTGGTGAACGATCTAATTCGCTTCTTGAATGTTTTGATAAATTAGGATATGAGGAAAGAGGTAAAATTATAGATAGATTTGGTACACATCTAGATTTAGAAGATATACGATATAAGCTAAACGCGCTCTCTATGCACTCGCCAATAATAGCTAAAGAGCTTAAAGAAAATGTATCTAAAGATAGTAAAGAAAATAACCCACTTAAAAATTTTTTATCACGTTTAGCGATAATCTATGAACTTGGAACAAAGTGTAAGCCAAAATGTCATTATGATGATGCAAATACTAAATACTCTGGTGATTTTTTAGAATTTACTTCTGAAGTATTAAATGAAATTAATGAAGTGCATTCAAATAGTGCAATTGGACAAGTTATTATTGAAGTCTTAAAGATCCATAAAGTAAGTAAGTAGACTTTAACAATGTCAAATTTCCCCTACATCAAATTCTTTTCTTTTAAAGCTAAAATTGTCAACGCTCCAAACCCTCTACAACCCACTCCCTCTCATGCTTAAATATCTTTGTTGTATCCTCTAGAGAAATTGCGCACGCACGTAGGATTTAATTACAAGTAATTAGAATTAGTCGAAAGTCATATAACTTGTTGATATAACTGGTCGGAGTGAGAGGATTTGAACCTCCGACCCCTGCCTCCCGAAGACAGTGCTCTACCAAGCTGAGCTACACTCCGATTAATGAGTTACTTATTTATGAGATCCGGGAAATTGCAAACTCTGTTAATTCTATCAGTGCGTCACGATACTGATTATTGGGCAATTTTTCGATATGTTGCTTCGCAATTTGTGCTTGTTTGCTTGCTGCATTTTCAGTGTATGTTATAGCCCCAGTTGATTCAATTGCAGCCATAATCTCATCCATATGTCGTTTGCCACCATTGATAATTGCATCACGTATTACTTCCGCCGTTGCGCCATTGCTGTTCTTCAATGCGTAGATTAATGGCAAAGTAGGTTTGCCTTCTGCCAAATCATCACCTATGTTTTTACCCGTTTCCTCTGGAGAAGACAGGTAATCTAAAACGTCATCCTTAAGTTGAAATGCAGTACCAATATGTATTCCATAGCCAGCGCATGCGCTTTCGATTTCTTGTGATTGTTTAGCAAGCACAGCGCCAAGCTGACATGCGGCTTCGAATAGTTTCGCAGTTTTTGATTTAATCACGGTCATGTAGCGATCTTCCGTAGTATCGGGGTCGTTACAATTTAATAATTGCATCACTTCACCTTCGGCAATGGTATTTGAGGCACGTGCCAAAATTTCCATTACACGCATCTCACCCACATCTACCATCATTTCAAAAGAACGCGAAAACACAAAGTCCCCGACAAGTACGCTGGACTCGTTGCCCCAAATCGAATTTGCCGTCTCATGTCCACGCCGCAAATTGGAATCATCCACTACATCATCATGCAGTAATGTCGCGGTGTGTATAAATTCGATAATGGCAGCAACCAGTGAATGCTTGTCGCCCGTATATCCACAAGCCTTAGAGCACAATAAGGCCAGTAGGGGGCGTAACCGCTTGCCTCCACTGTCAATTATATAATTGGCCATTTGACTAATCAGGGTGACATCGGAATGCAAGTATTGTCGGATAACGGCATTGACACCCTCCATGTCTTTAGCTGCCAAATTTTGTACGTCCTTGAAATTCATGCTGACCAATATTACCTTCTTATACCTCACGTTAAGCCCTAATTTTAATGGGGTCGTTCCTTTTCAGGGTTAATTTGATTGACCCATTTGAGCCTGCTCGTTAGAATTGCGCACCCTTTTCAGCCCACATTATGGAGTTATCAGGTGTACGCAGTTATCGCCACCGGCGGCAAACAATACCGAGTCCAACAAGGAGACCAGATCAAAGTCGAGAAGCTCGCAGGGAATCCTGGCGATAAAATCGAGTTTGATCAAGTTTTATTACTCGCAGATGGCGAAGACGTATCTATTGGTACTCCTTACATTAAAGGTGGCAAGGTGACGGGAGAAGTACAAGAGCATGCTCGGGCCAAGAAAATTGATATCCTAAAATTTAAACGCCGCAAGCAGCACATAAAACACATGGGACACAGGCAACACTATACGCACGTCAAGATCACTAATATTTCTAAATAAGGTTTAGCTATGGCACATAAAAAAGCAGGTGGTAGTACACGTAATGGCCGTGATTCCGAGTCTAAACGCCTTGGTGTAAAGCGCTTTGGTGGCGAACAAGTGCGCGCAGGGAATATTATCGTGCGCCAACGTGGCACACAATTTCATCCTGGTGAAAATGTGGGTTGTGGTAAAGACCATACCTTGTTTGCAAAATCTGATGGTCGTGTAGTATTTGAAACTAAAGGTCCCAAGAGTAGAAAATTCGTGCGCATTGATGCGGTGCAATAGGCGTATCTAACTTTGTCTAAAAGCCCCGCTTAGTCGGGGCTTTTTTTTGTTTACAAGATTTAAAACATACATCATGAAGTTTGTCGACGAAACAACTATTCACGTGCAGGCAGGAAATGGCGGCAATGGTTGCCTTAGCTTCAGACGTGAACGCTATATACCATTCGGCGGGCCTGATGGTGGTGATGGTGGTGACGGCGGTAGTGTGTATTTAGTTGCGGATGAAAACTTAAATACCCTTGCTGATTTTTGTCATACGCGCTCTTTTAAAGCGCAACGTGGTCAAGATGGCATGGGCAAAGTTCGCACCGGGAAAAAAGGCGAAGATAGGCTCATAAAAGTTCCGATAGGCACTTCAGTAAATGACGCACGGACAAAAGAAAATATTGGCGATCTAACTAAACATGATGAACGTTTACTAGTTGCAAAAGGTGGCGTTCATGGTTTAGGTAATGCCAGATTTAAAAGTTCTACAAACCGTGCGCCTCGCAAAACCACACTTGGCCAACAAGGTGATGCGCGAGATTTGTATATGGAGCTTAAATTATTAGCGGATGTTGGCTTATTGGGGCTACCTAATGTTGGTAAATCTTCTCTAATTCGTGCTTTATCTTCTGCTACACCTAAGGTTGCAGACTATCCTTTCACAACACTTCATCCAAGTTTAGGGGTTGTTTATGTCGCTCCACATCAAAGCTTTGTGATTGCAGATATTCCGGGTTTAATTGAGGGTGCAGCAGAAGGCGCTGGTCTTGGTACTCAGTTTTTAAGACATCTATCGCGCACACGCTTATTGCTACATATGGTCGAATTAACGCCTTTAAATATTGAGCATGACCCCTGTCAGGATTATTTTTCAGTATTAAACGAACTAAATAAGTATAGTGACGAACTAGCGAATAAAGACCGTTGGCTGGTATTTAATAAGTCGGACTTATTAAGTGATGATGATTGTAGTCAAGTAATTAACAGTTGCGTGGAAGAATTAAAATGGGATGGACCAGTATTTGCTGTTTCTTCGATAACTAAAGCAGGTACTCAAGACTTATGTAAAAAAATATACGCCTATTTGTATGCACAAGAAACGACTACAAGTTAGCGCTGGCAAACGTTGGGTAATTAAAGTAGGGAGTTCTTTAGTTACTCAAAACGGCCGCGGCTTAAACATGGATACTATATCAAATTTAGCTTCTCAGTTAGCAACCTTAGTTACCTCAGGGAAGGAAGTTATCCTGGTATCTTCCGGTGCGATTGCTGAAGGCATGAATCGTTTAGGTTGGCAAAAACGTCCTCACGCTGTTTATGAATTACAAGCTGCCGCAGCTGTCGGGCAAATGGGATTAATCCAGGCTTATGAATCATGTTTGCAGCAGCATAATTTGCATAGTGCACAAGTTTTACTAACGCATGAAGATTTACAAGATCGTAAACGCTATTTAAATGCGCGCACTACTTTGCGTAAATTACTAGAGTTAAATGTAATTCCTGTTGTTAATGAAAATGACACGGTGTCTACAGATGAAATTAAGTTTGGCGATAATGACACCCTCGCCGCTTTGGTAAGCAATCTTATAGAGGCCAATACGCTAATTATATTGACGGATCAGGAAGGTGTGTATCAAACACCGCCCAGTCAAAATGCTGAAAATAAAATTATCAATGAAATTTCTGCTAACGACCCACTACTGGATAAAGTTGCAGGCCCAAGTCCAGGAGAATTGGGCCGTGGCGGAATGCTTACAAAGGTGTCAGCCGCGCGCATCGCGGCGCGCGCTGGTGCTGCCACGATCATTGCATCAGGAAAGGTTGCTAATGTCTTGCTTCGTATCGCTGATGATGAATTGCATGGTTCACTTTTATTTCCTGATGCAGAACCTCTTGCAGCACGGAAACAATGGATTGCGAATCAACTTTATACACAAGGAGAGTTATTATTAGATGACGGAGCCTGTGACGTAATTTGTAAAGCTGGAAAGAGCTTATTACCAATAGGAGTAAAAGGAGTAAAAGGTAATTTTGATCGAGGTGAAGTCGTAAGTTGTATGAATAGAGTCGGCCAAGAAATCGCACGCGGTCTGGTTAATTATTCAGCGAATGAAGCGAGACAACTACAGGGTAAAGCAAGCAGGGATATTGAAATAATTCTAGGCTATGTAGATGAGCCCGAAATTATTCACCGAGATAATCTAGTTGTCCTGTAAAATCTGATTTTTTAAAGTAGTGGCAATTGAACTGCCTTGAATTACATCACTTTAATGCGCGCATTAAGACGACTTTTATGTCGTGCAGCTTTATTGGCATGGATAAGCTTCTTATTAACCGCCCCATCGATAACGGGCACTGCAGATTTATAGGCGGCCTCGGCTGCGCTTTTATTACCGGCATTGATGAAATTAACTACGGCTTTAATTTTTGTGCGCAGATTGGAACGTAGGCTAGCATTGTGCAAACGGTTGTTTACTGCTTGCCGGGCTCGTTTTCTTGCTGATGCAATATTGGCCAATGTTTTTTCCTATTCTTCTAGAGTTCTACCGTTGGGGTCGCGTACTATGGTAGTAAGATAAATAAATGTCAACCTTCTCAACCTCTAACTATCCCTACCTTTCTAAGAGTAACAATGGCTGAACATCGAGCCTTATTTAAATCTACGGCTGTAATCAGTGGAATGACCTTTATTTCAAGGATATTTGGTTATGTTCGAGACGCAGTAATTTTCATTTTTTTAGGGGCAACCGGCAGTACCGATGCCTTTTTTGTGGCATTTCGAATTCCCAATTTCCTGCGTCGTTTATTTGCGGAAGGGGCCTTCTCACAGGCCTTTGTACCGGTTTTATCTGAATATAAGGAAAAAAATTCGCAGACGGAATTAAAAGTGTTGATCAATCATGTTGCCGGAACTCTTGGCTTAATCCTGCTTTTGATCAGTATTCTGGGCGTTATCCTGGCACCTATACTTATATATATATTCGCACCAGGGTTTATAAACGACAGCGTGCGCTTTGATCTGGCCACACAAATGCTACGCATCACCTTTCCTTATATACTGTTTATATCGCTAACTGCATTATCGGCAAGTATTTTAAACACCTTTAATCGATTTGCAGTTCCAGCTTTTACTCCTACATTGCTGAATCTATCACTGATTGTGGCGACCCTCTGGCTAGCGCCCAAACTTGATCAGCCGGTTGTCGCGCTAGCATGGGGTGTATTTATTGCCGGAGTGGCGCAGCTTGTATTTCAAATACCATTTTTATATCGGCTAGGAATGTTACCGAAGTTTTCGTTGAATGGTGCTGCAGATGGAGTAAGAAAAATCATACGCCTCATGCTGCCGGCCATTTTTGGTTCTTCAGTCGTGCAAATTAATTTGTTAATTAACACAATCATTGCATCATTTTTAGCAGTAGGCAGTATTAGCTGGTTATATATCTCAGACCGTTTTGTTGAACTGCCTCTAGCCATTTTCGGTGTCGCAACTGCCACAATTATTTTGCCAAGATTGTCTAAACAATATGTAAACCAGTCAGAAACAGGTTTTAATCAAACACTTGATTGGGCTTTACGAATTTCAATATTAATTGCCATGCCTGCAACGCTTGGCTTAATCTTACTTGCAAAACCTATCTTGGCATCATTAGTGCAGTATCGAGAATTTACTGCCACCGATACTTCCATGGCAGCACTTAGCTTGATGACGTATGCGCTAGGTCTACCAGCTTTTATATTAATTAAAGTGTTAGCACCAGGCTTTTATTCTCGTCAAGACACTAAAACACCGGTAAAAATAGGGGTCATTGCCGTGTTTTGTAACATCGTATTGAACCTTGGTTTTGTATGGGTATGGACACACTGGCAACTTACGGGGCCACATGCAGCACTTGCATTAGCAACCTCATTATCTGCGTATATCAATGCGGCTTTATTGTTCAAAAAACTTAAAAGCTCTACCTCAATCTCTTTACAGATAGGTTGGTCGAAATACCTAACACAAATCCTTATATGCACATTAATTATGGTTGTAGTGCTGTTATTGCTTCTGCCCAATTTTAATCAATGGCTACTTTGGAATGGGTTTGAACGTATCGCTGCGCTCTTGGGCTTTATGCTATTAGGCACTGTGCTGTATATTGGCGCGCTAGCTTTACTTGGCGTACGTAGAGAAAATTTCATACTTCAATAACATCTAAACTTTGTAGTCAAAATTAATTATTAGTTTTCAATTTAAATATTGCCATCTGTTCGCATGCAATTAATTAGAGGTTTAAATACAAAGATGTCTGGCGCACAACAGGTTGTTGCCACCATTGGAAATTTTGATGGAGTGCATCTAGGACACCAGGCTATTTTGAAAGAACTACTTAAAAAAAGTAGGGAGCTCCGGCTACCCTCATTAGTAATTGCCTTTGAACCTACTGCAAGAGAATTTTTTCATAAAGACCAAGCACCGGCAAGGTTAACAAATTTTAGAGAAAAATATTCTCTAATTAAAAACATAGGTGTTGATCATTTTGTTTGCTTACCATTCAATCAAGCTTTAGCAAACATGACCGCGGAATATTTTGTAGAAAAAGTTCTGGTTGATGATTTGCATATCAAACACCTTACAGTTGGTGATAATTTTCGCTTTGGCAAAGATCGCAAGGGTGACTATGTGCTATTAAAAAATATGGCAGAACAATTAAATTTTGAAGTCGAAAATACTGATAGTTACCTTATAAATGGAGAACGAGTTAGCAGCTCTGCAATACGCGGATATCTAGAAAATGGTGATTTAGAAATAGCAGAGCATTTATTAGGCCGCGCATATAGTATGTCGGGCCGCGTGATACATGGAGATAAAAATGGGCGCACCATTGGCTTTCCTACTGCAAATATTCCTGTTAAGCGCATTAAATCGCCATTAAATGGAGTATATGCTGTAAAAATAATTATTGAGAACGGTATAGAAAATTTGGGAGTTGCAAATATTGGACATCGCCCAACCGTGGATGGCACACGCACACAATTAGAAGTTCATTTATTTGATTTTTCACAAGATATTTATAGCAAACATCTTACGGTTTTATTTTGCAAAAAATTACGTGATGAAAAAAAGTTTGAGTCATTTGATGCGTTAAAAAAACAAATTAAAAAAGATGCTCAAAACGCAAAAAATTATTTTAATGTCACAGCATGACCTAGCATCATGAGCGAATATAAAGACACATTAAACTTGCCCAAAACTTCTTTTCCAATGAAAGGAAATCTTGCGCAGCGCGAACCTGAGATGTTGAAGCATTGGGAAAAGCAAAATATCTACCAACAAATTCGCACAGCGCGCAAGGGGGCTAAAAAATTTATTTTGCACGATGGGCCGCCTTATGCAAATGGTGATATCCATATCGGACATGCAGTAAATAAAATTCTTAAAGACATCATTATTAAAAGCAAAACATTAGCTGGATATGATGCCCCGTATATTCCAGGTTGGGATTGCCATGGTTTGCCAATTGAACATCAAGTTGAGAAAAAAATTGGTAAGGTCGGCGTTAAGAAAAACCATAAAGAATTTCGTGACGCATGCCGAGAATTCGCCAGTAAACAGATTGACAAACAACGCACAGACTTTAAGCGGCTTGGAATCTTTGGAGAATGGGAACAGCCTTATCTCACCATGGATTTCAGCTATGAGGCGGACATCGTACGTGCATTAGGCAAAATCTATGCAAAAGGCCATATCGTTAAGGGCTTTAAACCAGTTTACTGGAGTGTAGTCGGTGCTTCTGCACTTGCAGAAGCAGAAGTGGAATATCAAGACAAAACTTCATTTGCTATAGATGTACGCTTTAGTATCGCAGATGAAAAAGCATTTACTGAAAAATTTGGTTCTATCGAAGGTGAAGGTCCAATTTCAGTTGTGATTTGGACTACCACTCCCTGGACTTTACCCGCTAATCAAGCAGTCTCCTTAAACCCTGAGTTAGATTACGTATTGGTTGAATGCGCACATAAAAATGGAAAAGAACGTCTACTACTTGCAGATGCATTATATCAATCGTGCTTACTGCGTTATGGAATTGAAAATTACAAAATCGTAGGGCATTGCAAAGGTAATAAATTAGAAAATATTCAATTACAGCATCCGTTTTATAATAAAACGGTACCGATAATTTTAGGTGGGCATGTAACCACTGAAGCCGGAACTGGAGCAGTGCATACTGCGCCAGATCATGGAATCGAAGACTTCGATATCGGTAAAATATATGGAATAGGTACGCTTAATTTGGTTGATGAGCATGGCGTATTTAGTGATGAAACCGGTTTATTTGCTGGCGAACATGTTTATAAAGTTGATGAAAAAATCATTGATGCCTTGTTCGACAACCATAAATTAGTTTACCAAACTAAGTTTCAACATAGCTTTCCCCATTGCTGGCGTACTAAAACCCCATTGATTTACCGCGCCACACCACAATGGTTTATTAGTATGCATGCAAAAGGATTGTTAGAAGAAGTAAATAAACAAGTCGAAACGGTGGAGTGGATTCCTGAATGGGGTAAGGCACGCATCAAAGGGATGTTAGCGAGTAGTCCAGATTGGTGTATCTCTCGACAACGCACTTGGGGTGTGCCAATTACTTTTTTTGTGGACAAGAAAACCGAGGAACCACACCCAGATACTCCTGCCTTGATTGAAAAAATTGCACAAAAAATTGCACAAAAAGGATTGGATGCCTGGTATGACTTAGATGCAAAAGAATTACTCGGCGATGAAGAGCATCAATTTAAAAAAGTAACGGATACGTTAGATGTTTGGTTTGACTCCGGAATTACCCACTACGCCGTTGCACAAAAAAGATTAGGGGTTGATCTAGAAAAAAACCAGCGTGTGAATTTGTATCTTGAAGGTTCTGATCAACATCGCGGTTGGTTTCAATCTTCTTTAAAAACTTCCGTGGCGATGCATGATATCGCTCCATACAAACAAGTCCTTACGCATGGCTTTACGGTTGATGCAGACGGCAGAAAGATGTCTAAATCATTAGGTAATGTAGTTGCTCCACAAAAAATTTGTAATAGCTTAGGTGCGGATATTTTACGTCTTTGGGTGGCCGCAACGGATTATAGTGGTGAGTTAAATGTATCCAATGAAATTCTAAATCGCACTTCCGATGCATATCGGCGCATACGCAATACAATTCGTTATTTGCTTTCTAATCTAAATGGTTTTGATCCAGAAAAAGATTCTATCCAAGCCGATGCAATGGTTTATCTCGATTACTGGATCGTGTGGGAAACAAAACAGCTGCAGGATGTTATTACACAACATTATAAGAATTATCAGTTTCACAGAATTTATAACTTGATACACAATTTTTGTGTGTTGGAACTTGGTAGCGACTATCTTGATATTATTAAGGATCGTCAGTACACCACGCAAGGACAGAGTCACGCACGCAAATCGGCACAAACCGCGATGTTTCACATTGCGGAAGCACTCATACGATGGATTACACCCATATTAAGCTTTACTGCCGAAGAGGCCTGGCAGCATCTACCAGGTAAACGAGATGCAACCGTCTTTACTCAAAAGTGGTATAACTTAGATAAGTTTAGTGCAGATAAAGGTGAAATAAATAATCAAGATTGGAAAGGTATACTTGAAACAAAAGAAAAAATTAGTAAACAGCTGGAAGAATTACGCAACAATAAGGAAATCGGCTCTGCACTGGATGCAGAAGTGAAAATTTGGCATGCGCCAGAGTACTTAAAAAAAATAAAGAATGATGAATTACGCTTTGTGTTTATAACTTCCTCTGCCGATATTATTGAAGGTGAGGCACTCCCCAAAACTGCGACAAAACTATCTAATACAAATAGTAATGAATACTTTATTGAGGTAAAAAAATCTGCTTATCAAAAATGTATACGCTGCTGGCATCACCGCGAAGATGTCGGATCAGATTCTCATCATCCTGAGTTATGTAGCCGTTGTGTAAGCAATCTACCTGATGGCCCTGGTGAGCAACGCCGCTATGCATAAGCTGCATATTGCACCAGACCGCCCATAAGTTTCGGCATGCGGATGATAAAATAAACGCTATGCAAGATTTTAATAAACATAGTTTCTATTACACTAGGGCTAGCCGATTTTTTGCTGGATCTCCCTTTACTCGGCTAGCTCTTCGTTCAAGCCATAGCTACTGCTATGCCTTTCAGTCCAGAGCGGCGCCCGGTAAAGCGGTCTCTCACCCAAAATTTCGGATCCTGGCGCAACATGCAACTTAAATGGCTTTGGTTGACAGTGATTGTGGTGATTGCCGATCAAGTGAGTAAGCAAGCCGCAACGCATTTATTAGTTCCATTTGAACCATATTCATTTTTACCTTATTTTAATTTTTCATTAACTTTTAATAAGGGCGCTGCCTTTAGCTTTTTGAGTAATGCCGGTGGCTGGCAACGTTGGTTTTTCACTGTGCTAGCTATCGGAGTAAGTATTTTTATCCTATTTTGGTTGAAAAAACTCACTTCAAAAGAAAAGTTACTGGCGGCTAGTCTGGCATTGATATTAGGAGGAGCGATCGGCAATGTACTCGATCGCAGCCTTTACGGCCACGTAATCGACTTCATAGATTGGTTTTATTATTCCAGCACAAAGTGTCTACCTTTTTTCTATCAACTGAATCATGCATCATGTCATTGGCCAACGTTCAACCTTGCAGACTCAGCAATTTTTCTCGGAGCTATGCTGATGATCATACAAGCCATATTTAATAAAGAAACACAGACTGATGGAAGTGCTACTCGCTAATCCTCGAGGTTTTTGTGCCGGCGTGGATCGTGCCATTGAAATTGTAGAGCGCGCGTTAAAATTATTTGGTGCACCAATCTATGTTCGGCATGAAGTCGTGCATAACAAATTTGTCGTCGATGATCTTAGAAAGAAAGGCGCAGTATTTGTTGATGAGTTAAACGATGTACCCGATGGTTCAACGGTGATATTCAGTGCACATGGCGTTTCAAAGGCTGTTCAACAAGAGGCCGCTAATCGCGATGTAAAAGTATTTGATGCGACGTGTCCATTAGTGACTAAAGTTCACTTGGAAGTTGCGCGTTATAGCAAACAAGGACTAGACACTATACTTATTGGTCACAAAGGTCATCCGGAAGTCGAAGGCACAATGGGACAATATGATCTATCCAACGGGGGACAAATACATTTAGTTGAAAATATGGATGACGTAGTTAAGCTTAAGGTCAACGGTAAGAATAAAACCGCTTTTGTCACACAAACCACTTTATCTGTAGATGACACCAGTGACATTATTGATGCCTTAAGACAACGCTTTCCAAATATCATTGGTCCAAAGAAAGACGACATATGCTACGCCACACAAAATAGACAAGATGCGGTAAAAAAATTAGTAAAAAACTGTGACTTGCTTTTGGTCATTGGATCCAAAACCAGTTCCAACTCCAATCGCTTACGTGAGATCGCAGATAAAAATGGCGTTGAGGCCCACCTCATTGATGGCCCAGAACAAATTACAGATACTTGGCTAACTCAGAAAACTAAAATAGGGGTAACTGCAGGCGCTTCTGCTCCAGAAATATTAGTTCAGCAAGTGATAGAGCGTTTAAATAAACTTCCCAACACGAAAGTTGTAGAAGAAATTGGCAAGCAAGAAAATATAATATTCCCTTTACCCAAACCTTTTCGGGCAACCACTAACTAAATTTTACCAACATATATTTTGAGCTAAGCCTGCAGAATTGGTTTTGTTTTGTGCCTCATCTATTCCTAGGTTTGCACACTTATCATTTGCTTGATCAGTGCCTGCAGGCGGGGTTGCAGTTAGGGTAAAGGTTTGCGCATTGGCCCCTGTAACCGTCGCAGTAATGCCATAAAATCCTTCATGGCTTGTGGCTAGAATACCTGAGTTTGCTAGCGTGGCACTGTAACGGCCAAATTGCGTGTAGTGTCGTTCCATTCTGGCTGCGGCATCCATCAATGCAGCCTTTCCATCCGAGCGGTGGGTTTTTCGAAGTTGTTCGCGATAAGATGGATAGGCAATAGACGCAATAATCACAACGATACTCAAGGCTATCATTAACTCAATCAGAGTAATGCCACATATGTATCTCATATCCACTGCCTAATAATTCTCTACCACTATTGCTACGGTTTTTATGAAAGTAACAATGCAACAAAATAGGAAGGTAAAATATAATATAACAAGTGGGCGAGAGACAACTCTCAAAGATGAAGGCTTGATTATTATATAAATCCTTGATATCACAAATACCTGAGCAGATGAGTGCTATTATTTGTGTTGAGGTAATTCGATATTAGTTATCTTATATATAATTTAACCAACGGTTCTTAATTAGTAGATAGAAAAATTCTAAATTGTAGTTTTACCAACATTGGTTAAGCGGTAACGTACCGGTTCTACCCTCTAGTCCCGTGTTAGTTATAGTAAGATTTCCACACGCATCGCCTGCTTGAGCACCTTGGCCTGTGCAAGTTAACGTAAAGGTTTGGCCGCCGCCGCCTACCACGGCAGCTGCCGTATAGAATCCTTCATCACTTACATTATCTGGGAGAGCCAACCCTCCGCCGGTAATTGTAGCGGTATAGCGACCAAATTCTGTATAGAAACGTTCTTCAAGACTCGCGAGTTCCATAAGTTGAGTGTGACAATCTGATCTGCGCGTTTTGCGCATTTGTTCTTGATAGCTTGGATACGCAATCGACACAATGATTCCAAGTACAGCAATTACGATCATCAACTCTATAAGAGTCATTCCTTTGTTGCGGTAAAACATAACTTAGCCTATTTCCATCGGTATGAGTATTAATGTCTAATAAAGTGTACAGACAACGAATTAAGTACCATCAGATTCTTCTCTGTGTGCAGTATATTCTTCCAAGTCAAATGTAGATGGTAGTTTATACAACTCGGTAATCATCCTTTCATACTGACCTATTCGATAGAAGTTACAGCCAACTTTGTCGCCAAGTTGTAGATCGCTTAATGCCAATGAAAGACCAGACGAGCTATATACTTGTACGTCTACTGCAATACTAAAAACTGTATCGTTTATCACTGTTTGATTTTCATTAGTACTGCTTTCAAGCGTACCAGCATATGAAAATGGATAGTGTTCAGCGAATGCCGAATTAAATACCGGCATCACTATTAACATTAGTATCAAGACTAATCCTTTTTTAAGCTTACAATTCATTTCCATATTTATGCTCCAACTTATGTGTTATTCAATCACCATTTCTTGCCATGAGAGTCTGCCAGTCGAATTGGGGTTTTGATCTACCACGTCTACAATGGTTACGGAGGTACTACCGGTATCCGTTACATACAGTTTATTACCCAAGAAACTTAGACCTGCGGGAATACCCACGCCTGAAAATTCGACGCCGGCTGCATGTGTCATACCGGTCAGCATATCGCTTGAATCGATAATCCCATCTGCATTAACATCAAAGGCGCCCTGTGGTGGATTTAAACCATTTTCTGTGGTGACGGCCATGAGGTAACCTGTACCACCCCCCAGACTACACGTTGTAGTGGCTGGAACCATGGTCGCAAAGAAAACGAGTTTGCCGCGCACCACTGCATCAATAATGACCCGTTCACCCGTATCGATAAGGTCAAAGTACCAACCAAAATCATCGCCTGAAGTAGGCGCATTGCTATAGTTCACTTGTACGGTAGTGCTTATGAATCGTGCACGTGGGTCCGTCGCATCCTGCGTGAGGGTTTGCTGTAATAGATCATCTTTATCTAAATTGCTGGTTCCTGCATCCCACACGGCGTAAAAGCTTTGTGTATCAGTGGTGGCGTTATCCGTAGTCGTCAAATACTGACCGGTACCAAAATACACCATCACGTTGGGGGCGTTTTGTGGGGTCGTACCCACATTTGGTAGTCTTGCCACAACGGGTTTCACCGTAATCGGCTGATTGCTCTGTGACTTAAACAATGGCTCTGGATTTAAGGAACCATCGACATAGGCCGAGCCCCAGTTAGCCGGATTTGAATCAGAAATATCAAAGACCCATAAATTTCCTTCCACATCGCCACCATACAGACGATCTGCCGTGCCGTTATCATCTAGATCGATAACAGTCAACGTGGACATGCCATTTAGATTCGAGGTAGAACCTACACCAGTTGGCAACTTGATATAGTTTGTATTCTGTGCCCAAGCGCCATGAATACCGGTACCGGTACCATCCAGGCTACCTTCCATTAACAACACATATACGGCTGCTTCACCACTGCCTGTATTGTTATAGCCATTGCCAAACACCACCCCCCACTTGTCATTATTTAGCATGACCACCGTGGGCTCACTAAAAGAGTTCCCTAAATCGGGATCGTCGGTGTTATCGAATTCCCACAATACATTTTGTGCGATATCCGCTGCGCTGTTTGTATAGGTAGATGGATTTGTAATATCTAATGCATATAAACCGCGTCCGCCACCACGCACGCCAGCTACAAGAACGGTACGCCAACTGGGTGTACCCGTAGGAGCAGTCTTGATGTATGCGTCACTAATCGAAGTCGTCAGATCTACGTAATAGGTATGTGCGTAATTGGGATCCGTCAGATAATGCAATCCACCCGCAGCATTGGTGTCGTATAAAAAGTTCGGGATATACGTCAGCAACTCGATACCCGTATTGGCATCAAAGGCATGCAACATTCCATCGTTACTACCGGCGTAGATCGCCTTAGTACGGTTTTGATAGGTAGTGCTGCCTTTAAATGTGGAATAGCGCTCCGATGCGGTTCCAAATGGATCGGCATCAGGGTAATTTAATTCCGGCGCACCCACAAACTGTGGAGATGAATGTACGATATCCCCAAGAAGGCTGGTGCGCGTGCGGAAATTATACCCAGCACCCTCATTACTACGATCCCCGGCAACAAATGCTAGTCGTGCCTGCGCAATGGTGTCGGTGGATGGAGTGCTGTCTGGATTGGTACGCAAGTCATCTTTTTGATAATTAGTCAAGTTGCCCCAGGCAAACTGCACGCCATCGGTGTCGTTATAGGTGTAGATCTTACGTGAATTCATGCCAAGATTCCTTGAATCCAACAATGCTTGGGCTGACCATGCCGGTGTCGGATTGAGTGCACCGGTAGTTACATTCAGGTCGTATGCCAATACGTCCCCTTTCCAGCCCGTGGTATTAAACTGTGATAAAAAGATTCTTGAACCGGCTTGCAATGACTTGGAGTTAAACGTCACCGCTGCGGCACTGCCTTCACGATCGCCAATAGAATTAATTGCGGCCTCCAACGCGGAAATTAAGGTTGCGGGGTCGCGCGCACTCAGGAATTCACCTCTTGCATTCCAAGCGGCATGACGCATGTCATCAACGGTTGTCGTGGTGTTGGCAACAGGTAGTGGCCAAGTAAACGGGCTGGTGCGATCGGGTGGATTGGCGGTTAGAGTTCCGTCAACACCAAAGGCCACGGTGTAGGTCACCAGATGCTGCGCATCATTATCATCCACTCCAGGAATTGTCGGTACACCATTTGCGAGTGAAGTAGACAAATCGGTTTCATAGTAATACATGGCCACATCGGCAAGTACGTCACTAAAGTTATCCGCATGCGAACCGCCGTCCCACGAGCTGTTATTATCACCATCATGATTTGGCATGGTGAACCCAGTGTCACTATTCCAAAATCCATCGGAGAATAAAATATTAAAGTTTTGTTGACATTCCCCGCCATTGGCTTGGGAAAGTATCGGGCTGGGATCATTAAAGCCCAGCGCATTATGGTCATTATCATTGCCGGCTTGATCAAAGTATCGTCCTACATTACGCATTAAACTACGCAACGGTGTGCCGCCGGTTGAATTCACTTGCCCCAATTCATCCAGCAGAGTGATTTTATCCGAGTTGTTGTTCATGTCTGCGATGGGGGTCCCCACATTGTTATTGTTGTGCAGCGTAGCAAGGCCCATGTAATCATCGGAATTCCAAATGAGCTCAGAGATCGCGCGTTTCGCTACATATTCACGTTTTTGGTAATACGAATACCAGTTGGCATAGTTGCGCTGTGAATTGGGATAGCCCACATCCCCAGGATTCAGGGTCGCGGGCAATGAATCCACACGAATGCCGGCATTGTTATCAGGAACATTACACTCATCCGTGGGATCGTAAGCTTGGCCTCCCGAAATGGAGCCTGGACCATCATATTCACCATCACCATCCATATCGTTCCAGGTGAAGTAATAGTGACCTTTGATATCATCCTCATTATCGTTGTCATAGGGATCGAATAGCGCCTTTTCAAGATCACCACCTTTAGGCATGTCTTGATAGGTAATACCGTCTTCATCTTCGCCTTTCCAGGGGGTATAGACAAAATTTGGGTTATAGGCGAGTACATTAAATCCGACACAAAGTTCACGGCGTTCCGTGACATTGTCCGCGGTAAAATCGAGATAATCGTCGGTCCGACCTCCAGGTGAAAAAGTACCGGCATTTAAGGTGATCTCCCAGTTCATACTGCCTGAATCGTCAATTGCAAAGAAAATATTCGGCGGTACCTTGTTGCCTAAAAATAGTGGGCTTTGTGCCAGTGGACCGGGCTTTGCTTGTGCGGTGCCTGCAAGCAGCGAACCTACTACAAGCATTGCAGTGATCCAGGTAGTTTTGTTAAGTCCTGTTCGTCTTTCCATCATATTGCTCCAACTCAAATTAAATTCCGTTTTAAATATCTATTACAAAATAACTAAGCCATTACAGACCTGATCGTGCGAAGTAGCTTTGCAAAAATACAATTGAATTCGGCGACAAACCTTGGCTCATCGTGATCACTTTAAATAAGTTCACATCAGAACTAATGGTCTGTTGGCCATACCCGCCAATTGTGGTCACCGGATTCGCTCCAACAAAGGGATCCACATTACCAATGTGTTTCACGACAAATCTTGGGGTAACCGTGCGGCTTACCGTGGTGCCATCCGCCTCAAGCGGAATCGGATTAGGTGAGACTGCCGAATTTGTTCCTGTCCAGGTGTTTGGATCAAAATAGTCTGGCTCAGCATCGGTTTCGCCAAGCAGCCCGTTCGTGCCATTTAAGGCAGCAATATTTACAAAGCCCAAAATTACGGCTTCTGCATCAAGCATGCCGCGTTCGGCGGATTGAAAAGCCACGCTGCGATCACGAATATTTGAAGCCATTTTTTCTTCCATAGTTGCGGTACGCATTCCGGCAAGAGAAATCATGGTAATCACGGCTAAGATCAACAATGAAATCACCAGTATCGCGCCTTGTTGTTTCTTTGCATTTACTTTCACATCTAGCTCCACTATTCAAAATATCTACTGGTTTAAATTGTTGTGGTATCCGTTCGATTACGAATCGTCGATGTGGCCGTAAATACGCGACGACTACGGTTATCGGTAGGGGTGAAGGTACCGATCCCGGGAAGCGTGTAAGCAATAGGTGCTTGATTGCGCGCCTCTTCGGCACGCACTAACAACGCAATTCTCACACTGATCACATTATTGAAATCCGTAACTGAATTTGCCGGTATATAACGATCTACTACGCCGTCTATAGGTACGCTGGTATCTTCTCCATATACAATCTGCATGGTCTCCACGCCTGGAATGATTACTTGGCCATTTCTGGTTAAAGCCGGTTCACCAGTGGTTGCATCCGTGCCAATTGCATAGGCAACCCCAGAGGCGCGCGTAAATAGGGATGCTAGTGTGGAATAATTAAACGATAAGTCATCACTGGTATTTACCGGATTACCACCCGCATCATTTTGTGCATGCGCGATTTGCCATTGATCATCTACTGCATCACCATCTGTATCTACACCCGTAATCGCCGTCACGGTAAAGATGTCACCGCGCTGACAATCAGAAATTGTCAGGGTGTCTCCTGGGTTAATTGAACCGGTAGGATCAAAGCCTATCGTAATCACATCGGCGGTAGTGGCCATATCCGCGACTACTTGGCCGGAGACATTGGTGGCTCTTGAAATTGAAAAGCTATCGGCTCCAACGTTGTAGCCAGCATCTGGCGCAGTAGGGCCAGCAGCCTCTTGCCCGCCTATGCCACCGTTGGCAAACTGTGCAGCAGCTGCACCCACTACGTTGTTCGTTACATTTGTGGGATCCGGTACACACCCCCAAAAATCTGCATAGCGTATATCGCGTGTGATGTACTCCATGGCAAACCGGCCGTTTTCTTGCATACGCGCTAGAGTATCTTGCTGCTGGTAGTTGCTCTTGTTTTGGGTGAACAACTGCACCACTGCAATCAGTACCAAAGAGTTGATCACCAATGTGACCATCAATTCGACAATCGAAAATCCTTTTTGCGGTTGCATATTACTTTTCATCATTTTAAAAACTCATAACAAAACGTTGATTACGTGCACCTGTGGCATTTTTTTCATCAGTCCAATCAATATAGACAACCGTCACCGCACCAAGCCCGTCACAATTAGGCAGGATTGCGGGATTAGCTACATTTATATCTGGAACTGAATCCACACATACCACGCCACGTGCATTGGGAAGGTCTGCCGCTGCTGCGATGCTGTCTAGCCAACGACGTATATCGGTTGCAGCCATTTGTGCTGCAGTACAGCCCGCCGTAGTTTCACATGCAGCCGTTACTGCAGGTGGCGCGCCCGTGCCATCATAGTTATACGCAACACCCGCATTGGCACGTGCTCGATCGGCGATATCTAATGCCAGCATGGTGGCAACGGTACGTGAATGTGCGCTGCTATTATTTTTCATGGCAGTAAGCTGTAAACCCGCAAGCCCCATGAGACCAATCGAAAATACAGAAACTGCGACCATAACTTCTACCAATGAGAATCCTAATTGTCGTTTTATTAATTTCATAAGCTTATCTTTATGGACATGCGGCGGTAGTTTCAGTAATTACTGCACGACCTGTCGCACGGATATTGATCGAACGAGATAGATTTGTATCGTTGTCTGGTCGACACAAACGAAAGATTGCTTGACTGCCTATACCTGCTGCTAATCCCTGTACGGTCTCACCTGTGGACTGATAGCTAATTACATCTCCATACGTTGCAGAAGGTTCACGCAAAGTAAATCCGCCTGGAATTCCATCCCTGACTAAAATAATTTGCTCACCTGCATCGAGAGTGTTATCACGATCTGTGTCGACAAACACTGTCCAACCATCTTCCCAGTTGCCCGTTGCATTACATGCTGCCTGTGCAGCTGGTTTTCCACACACAGCAACTCTCGCATTACGTTTTATTGCTTCACTACGTGCAACAGTAAGCGCATTTAAAAATGAATTGCCTATTGACACCGTGCGATTACGTTCTACAAATCCTACAAACGCAGGAACAGCAACTGTTGCCATCACTGCGAATACGGCAAGGGTTACCATCAGCTCAATAATTGTAAATCCACGTTGTGAGTTCATTTTCATAAAACTAAAAATATAATTTAAAACATTCAGGAGAAGGTTAAACCTCTCTCTTCCAACAATGATGAAGACTTTACATTGATATTTAAGGATTTTTCACGAGTGTGTTGTAACTCGCTTGGATTCTCCGACAAGAGGAGAGGCTTAGTTTAGAAATGTGATCGACGTTTATTGTGCTAAAAATAGCACAACAACTTTCACCGATAAATGGTAATTTTTAAACAAACTAAACTTAAATTTTAAAAATTACACTTAAAAAAATTCATTACAAAATATTTATTCGAATAAAATTTTTTTTTAAAAATAAAAACGTGGATAGCATGTAAAAAAATCCGGATCGGTGTGCAAAATTAAAAATAGCTTGTTACGAAAGGTACAGAAAAACAGACCTATAGATAGATGTATTTATTTATAGCAATCACTCAACAACTTATTGAATTGATGTCAGTTATAACTACGTTGATGATAATTGCACCATTATCCCAGATAGGTGGAATGAATACTGCTGTTAATCAGTCAATCATTTTGTATACATAAAGCAATACAAACACACAACGCACTTCAGTTGAGTTTACGTTATTGCAAAAATATAGATTAACGATGCTACCAATGAGTGGCCGGAGTTTTATTATTCATTGAATCTATAGTCATATTGCCATCGGTAACTTGTGGACCACCAGCAGTGGGTGTTGCGGTTAGATTTATGCATTGTGTTAATGCAATCGCACCACATGCTGCTGCACTCACTCCATAAAATCCTTCTTCAGAGGGTACCGTGGCTGCTGCATAGCCTAGACTTGGCAAAGTCGTCGTATAGGAATTGTTAGCACTGTAAAAGCGTTCTTGTGCTTCCATCACTTCCATTAACATGGCTTTACCATCGGCACGACGAGTACGTTGCATTTGATCGGTATACAATGGGTACCCAATAGAAGCAAGTATGCCGACAATGGCAATTACGATCATTAACTCGACTAAGTTAAGTCCTTTATGTTTAGAAATTTGATTCATATCTTGCTGTGTCACTCTGTTTAGGTTTAGCAACTCACTTCAAAAGTATTAATCCTTTTATGGATTTGCCATTCTGAAAATATTCTACTTTTGATCCTTGTTGCATGGATTCACCTTTATTCATAATAATCTCTACATCATGTGTTAAGTTGTATTGCTTGCTATCGATAGTAATGCGATGAGCACTCAAATTGACTGTATTTACAATGCCTTTCTGCTCATCGTCTCTTGCAGTAGCGCTGTAATCATTTAAAGATTCTGCAGCAAAACTTAATGATGACATGAGAAAAAATAGTTGTTTGTAGCGACTAATAGTCTATACATATCCCTGCACCTTACAGTTAATCCATTAAACTTCTAAAATTAGCGATCTAGTTGTCGCCAAGTCTGACGCCCTAATGCATCCGGTCCACAGTTATTAGCAGTTGCCTCAATGGCGCCCATGGAACCACTCGCATATTTCACCATAATACCGTTAATGCATTCTCCACCGCCGCCAGGCTTTTGAATGATGCTTACGGCAGGAATAATTCCCACAGTAGATTTCTTACCACTTGGCGGTAATTTATCATCAGCGTCTACATCACCATCGCCATCCACATCAAACAAGACTTGTATCATGTCATTGTCATCGAAGACGCCATCGATATTGATGTCAAATATGACAAAATCGATGCGTGAACCGTCTCTGGGATCAATTTCCATCAACCAACCTGTGCCATCACCTCTACAAGGGCTTGTGGGTGGAATTAAGGTAGTGAAAATGATGCGATCATTTCTTAACACCGCATTAGTCACTTGCCGTTCACCAAAGTTGTTACTATTGGTTGGACTGCTGCTGCTATCAAGTTGCAAATTGATTAGATCCATATACCAACCCAAATGTGTAACAGGTGGTGATCCAGAAGGCGTGCCGCTGGCTGTGTGCCAAACAATTTGGTTATCAGTACTTGCACGTAAGTCAAAACCACCCGAATTTACTTCTTGAGTAATGGACTGTTGCAGCAGGTCTCCACGATTAAATACATCTAAGGTGCTTTGGTTTTTATCCCAAACGCCATAGAAACTCTGCGTGTCTTGACCGAATTGTGTGTTGTCACCAGTTTCTAAGTATTTTCCAGTACCAAAATAGACCATCACCCCATTAGTAATTCCCAAAGGATGAATACCAACCTGTGGAGTTGTGGTAATGGCTTGTGGATTATTACTTGCATCACTTGCAACAAACAAAGGCAACGGATTGAACGACGCATCCAAATAATCAGAACCCCAATTATTTGTATTGGTATTGGTTACATCAAATTTCCATAGGTTGCCAAATAAATCACCGGCATAAATATGATCGGCAATAAAGTCGCCGTCTATATCAATAACAGCAGGTGACGCTAATCCATTAGGTTGTCCCGAACCAGTTGGGTCATCTGCAGTACCTTTACCCGTATCGATTTTTACAAAGTCAGTGGATGACCAAACTCCATCTAATCCTTCTTCAATAAATACAATGTACAAGACGGCATTACCTGTGCTACTCACTGAGCCATCCGCTTCGGTATTGTTATAACCGTTACCAAACACAGCAGCCCATTTGCCATTGTGCATACGAACAATATTGACCAAGCCAAATGTACGACCTAGGTCGGCATCATCCACATCGGTAAACTCCCACAATACTTTATTCGTGATACTGGATTCAGCACCGCCACCGGAACCGGGTGGTACACTAACATCTAGCGCATAAACACCTTGTCCACCAGCACCCAGGCTACCTGCTAACACACTGCGCCAACCTAAGCCAGAGCCAAGATATGCATCCACCACATTGACAGGACCGTCTACAAAAAAGCGATGTTTATAATTTGGATCTGTCAGCCGATTTAGATTAGCAAATGTATTACTTGGGACATAAGCAAAGGTTTCAGTGCCATCACTATCACGAAAACCATGCATCATGCCGTCATTCGCACCCACATAAACCATGGGTGTACGATTTACATACGTCGTATTGTTTTTAAATGAAGAACTGTAAGGTGCAGAATTTTCTGGCGCACCAGTTCCCCAAAGATCAGGATAAGGCAAATTGGGCGCACCAACAAAAACTGGCGCTGAGTTGATGATGTCACCAAGCACACTGCTACGTGCACGAAAATTTATATTACTAGTATCACCACGCAAATAATTCAAACGTGCTTGGCCTTGGCCATCGGCAGTGCCGCTACTTGGGTTAATATCTAAAGCTGAACTCTGACTAACATCTAGCTCAGTACTACTGGGTGAAGCGGGATTACTTGGCCAGCGAAATGGAATACCAGTACCCGTTGAAGGTTTATAGGTAATAATCTTGCGGCCCGTATTAAAATTTTGTCCACTTACTACAGCACCTGCATCCCAGGCTTGTGTGCCCAAAGTTCCATCTGCGTTAATTGGAAACGCAAGTAGCTGACCCGTCCATTCACCGCTATCAAAGCGTGCTTGATACAGTTGTGATGTACTAGTGATCGTGCCAGAGTTTAAAGCCACGGCTGCCGCAGAACTAATGCCATTATCTATAGACTGCAGAATATTGCTTAGTGCCGTCGCAAAGCTATCTGAATCGGCGGCATTGAGAAATTCGCCGCGTCCATTTATTGCCGCATGCCAAAGATCATCGCCTCGAGTCGCATTTTGAGAAGGTATTGGGTCAGGCCATGATATTGCTCCGTTGGTTAAGTCTTGCAAA
The DNA here is from genome assembly GCA_041576975.1 of Gammaproteobacteria bacterium. GTDB lineage: Bacteria > Pseudomonadota > Gammaproteobacteria > UBA4575 > UBA4575 > JBFGJY01. The sequence goes on from JBFGJY010000005.1 coordinate 27,631, forward strand.
ACCGTAGGGTCAGTTGAATCAAGCGTACCTGAGATGCCTAGGCTAACCGTATAAGAAGTCATATGTTGCCAAAATGCCTCATCCTGTGCTGAGGTAGGAACAATGTTAGGCAAATCTGTGCGCAGATCACGGTTCCAGAAATACATGGCCACATCTGCCAAGGTGTTTTGGGGGATAGCGACACCATCTTTTGTGACTGTACCACCACCCCAATTATCACGGTATGGATCAACCGGAGTGTAACGATAGCTTGGCGGTGTTGGATTCGCATTGTGATTAATAATCGTTGGTCCGTTGCTGTTATCGACATTTCCCAGCGAGGTGGCTGTCGTTTCGGGTACGTCAATATCCCAAAAACCATCCGAAGTTAAAATAGCAGAACTTTGGCGACACTCTGAATGCGGTGTATTGTCATTACTACCTGGAATATTCCCCCACGGGCCAGCGTTATCAGTGCGCGAATAATAGAGTCCAATATCGGCAAGGGCGCGTCGCGAAGGTGTATCCCCGATAGCTTCTATTGTGTATAGATCATTAAAAAATGACTGGCGATATGTGCCTCCAAATGGGCGTACACCTAATCTTAATGTTGTAGGGTGGGTAGCTCCATCAACTTGCCTACTACTAGTATTCGTGCCGGTTTGAATCGATGCAGAAGAATACGCCCCTATGAAACCGGTGTTCAATGAGCCAAATCCAACACGCATACTGTTGCTCTGCTGCGCAAAGGCACGACCGGTACCGGCGCGGGCCACGGCAATTCGAGCACGGTGATATTGGAACCAATTGGCAAAGTTTTGCGCTTCTTCAGTCGGAGTACGTGTAATGCTGCTAAAACTAGCAGTAGTTGTCATAGGCACGCCATTAACTAAGAGGGTACTGCCTTGAATTTGTATCTTTCTGTAATTACTAGCGTCTGTAAGTTGGGCCACATTATCCGGCACACCTTCATAAATGTAATAGGTGATTGGCCAATAGGTCATTGCGCAGGTGGCATTGTTATCGCTCGGGTTACAGGCGTTCTCGACTGTGTTCATATCATCCGCAAGTGCATCTACCAGATAGAGATTACGATACCATCTCGCAGTATCAGTTTTCTGTATTAATAAATTCAAACAGCCACTAGCCTGGCGCATGGGATCATAGTACGCACAGTTAGGATTGGCGTTTGCCATTTCTGTGTTGTCTGCATTCACCCAGGGTCTGTAATCTACATTTGGGTTATAGAAAATTGAATTATTAGCAAATGATCTACGTGCATAGTTATGCAAATTATTATCTTCAAACGTCGCGACCCGATTTCGTGCAGCACCAGAATCTGACCAAACACTGGCTGGATTTAGAAATAATTCATTTCTAGTACGACTAGTACCTGAAGGAAGACCATTAACTGAACCTGGCATCCACTCCTCTCTCATCGAACCGGAATCATCCAGGATATAAACAATATTTGGCGGCACAACGCCACCTAAAAATAATGGTGTATCGGGGATATCCAGCATGGCGGCTTGAGTGTTTGCCATACATGTAATGCAAACCACAGCGAATGCAGATTTAATTGTTAAAATTAATTTCCTTATCATTTCCATCATCGTTCTCCCAACTCAAAGAACACACATCCCTGCGTGATATCCAAGTTAAAAATCTCCAGTTAATTAAATTCCTTGGTAAATTGTGTTTGTACTGTCGTGGTTGCTAAATTATTACCACCGATACCGTGTCCACTAATGCGATACATCACTCTTCCTGTGATGCCCGCCATGCCGATATTTAATGTATATGGCATGAATTGTTCGTACTCTAGGTAATACATCGGTTGTGCGCTGACGCCGCCAATGGTTCCTGCGGGTAACTCGGTCATTGCAGTTGTATTCCAATTTGTAATTACAGTGGGGTCTATCGTATTTAAGGTATAAATATGATTTGTGCATGGTGAACAAGATGCAGTACCGGTTACGTGTGTAGTAAGCCCATCTAGAAATTGTTCGCCTACACGTAATGCCGTTTCAGAAGATTCAAAAGACAGGTTTAAATTATTTGTATTGCCCGCCATTTTTTCTTCTAATGAAGTGGTTTGCATACCGGTAATACCCACCATGGTGAGCAGCAGCAGCATAATTAAACTTACCGCTAATACCGCGCCCTTTTGTCGCTTTGCACTTGTTATATTCATTTCCAACTCCAATATCTTTACTGGCTATGGCGACTGATTACGAAACGCCACACTTGTAGTAAATACATGTCTGCGCATGTTGTCGTTTATAGGACCAATATTTGTGCCCAGTAAACTATAAACCGCTGTGTCTGTAGCGTTGGTAACAGGGTCTACACTGCTTAACAATAATGCTAGACGAACACTCACCACCTGCGGCCAATCACCGTTGGCTGTTACCGTATTGGCAGGGATATACATATCCGCAACTCGATCAATGTCAGAATCCACACCATAGAGAATCTGCAGATTTTCTACTCCATCAATTACCTGCAAATCTGTTCCCGCTGAATCGATACAGTGAAGGGTGTTATCCGCAGCGATATAAATCGTGTTTACCAATGTCGCTCCAGCGACGGGTGCAATATTGGGGTTACATTCATTTATGAATGGGGCGGCACTGGGCTGCTGAAAACGAAAGCTCAAGGTATCGGAGATGGTTCCCGTGCCTTCCAGGCCAGCAACGACTTGTCCTGCGGCTATAAAGTCAATATTACTAGCTGGCCCATAATTTCCTGCATCTACCAAAAATGCATCATCATCCGACTGAAATCCATTCGCTTTGAATCCAGTTTGACGCATGCTTAGTTGCACAAGATCCATCGCAAATCGACCATTTTCCTGCAAGCGCGATAGCCCTTCTCGCAAGTTATAACTTGCTTTGGTATCTATAAAGATCTTCGTCACACCAAGTAATAATAGTGAGCTTAAGGTGACAGCCACTAATAACTCGACAATACTAAACCCTTTTATAACTAACTTTTTCATTACGGGCTGAAACTTGCTTGTACAGTTTGTAACGGTGCACCTAAAGTCGCGCTATTCACAGATTGGTTTCCTGCCCAAGTCACCGTGATAGTGTGAATAGCATTTGCAGCACAACCAACAGGATTACATACGATGGTTGCATTCCCACCAGGCAAAGCAGCTCCTAAAAAGTTATACCAAGCCACCAAATCAGCAGTAGCCATTTCTGCGGGGTTACACAGACCCGCAACAGTAGTGCCCGTGAAATTTGTGACACAATCAAATGTCGGCGCGGCAGGTGCAGCTGCAACTTCGTAGTTTCCAGCGATTGCCGCGAAACGATTCGCTCGCATACGGTCCGCTAAATCATTTACTGCATATATTGCTTGTGTGCGCACAAATGCTCCATGGTTATCACGAAACCCAGAGGCATGCAAACCGGCAAGACCTAACAATCCAATTGCCAACACAATTACTGCTATTAATACTTCTATTAACGCAAAACCAGATCGACGAATGTTCGAATTATTTTGCTTTAAATGTTTCATAGTATGTTTGCAAAGATTAGGTACAAGAATTTACATTGCCGTTTACATCTGCGGCTGGATCGGTTGCCGACACAACACGACTACGTCCAGTATTCGTGACAATAATTGCGCGCGCCTGTTGCACAAAGCCACGGCCATCACACATTACTAATGTGTCCGGTGTAGAAGTTGCAGTTCTTAAGCGTCCGCGCGGGTCGAATTCAAAAAATGTAACATTATTAACGACTGAATTTAATGTGAGCGAAGCATTGAATGCAGTTCTATTATGTACTGCACAGTCGACTGAGCAGTCAGCAGTCGCAATAAAAATATTGTCATTATTGGTGTCGGTTACAACTGTCCAACCATTGGCCCAATTACTGCCGCTATTCGATATTATTTGTACGTTAACACCACGTTTAATTGCCTCACTGCGAGCAATCATGATTGCAGAGAGCAATCCATTTGCGTTAGTGATCATGCGATTATTTTGTATGCTAGTTCGAAAATTCGGCACACCCACGGTAAGCAATATCGCTAACATCGCGATAGCGATCATTAATTCAATTAACGTGAACCCTTTTAAAATTTTCATCTCTCAAAAACCACTTATTAGTAATTAAACGTGAAAGCTACAAACAAAGTAGTTCACAAATTATTCGATTACACGCAGTTTATAAATATGAAGGAAACCACTAACAGAGGGATCCCTCTACCAACTCTCGAGGGTCACTCTACATTGATTTTAAAGGGATTATTGTGAGCGAGTTGTAACTCGCTGATATTGTCCGATGAAAGGAAAATAATTAACAAATGTGTGTTATATGCACGAAAAACTATAAATGACACGCATTTTTTTACCGATGAAAGGAGGCATGCGTTGACCTGTTTAATACAGCTTAATTATTTAAGTTAAAAAATTCGTTTTATAAAAGTTATTGATTTGGAGTGTATTTATTTTTCAGCTTATAAACAACGTTAACAGCGTCTCATTTTGCTTTCACCACTTTCCAATAGGCGTTTTTTCGTTACGAGAATTGTATGTCAGATTACCATCAGCAGTCTGAGCACCTTGTGCAGTAGCTGTCAGCTCGACACATTGATCAATAGCAAAAGTTGGACAAGCTTGTGCGGCTATTAAATAGAATTCTTTATCCGATAATACATTACCCCCGCCCGCATCTGGGAAATTTAAATCTGCGATAAGATCTGTTGTGTAAGTACTATTACGTGAATAAAACTTTTGTTGTGCCTGCATAATTTCTAAAAGCATTTTTTGCCCATCGGTACGACGATTTTTGCTCATTTGGGATTGATAGCTTGGATATGCCAGCGAAACAATAATAGCTAACACTACAATTACAATCATCAACTCAATTAAGGTGAAGCCTAAATTTTGTTTAAACAATGTAATGTGAAATTAATGAGCTGGAATTGTGCCCGAGGGTAGCTGCCAAACTTGCTTCACTAGCCCTTTGTTAAACGATCCTTCATGCATACTGAACGCTAATGGCATTCCTGGTAGCAATTGATCTAGAGTTCCGAACTCTGTCGTTAACAGGTGCACTTGTATGTTCTGATCATAGGGAACTCGCAACATACCAAATATAAATTCGCCTTTCTTTCTATCAATGCCAGTGAGTATTGCGGAATGTTCAAAATAGTCTGGATAGTATTGAGGCAGACTTGATAACGATACACTTTCGGTTTGCTCACTAAGCAATGTTGCCGGAGTGACGCATAAGCATAAAATAGTGAGCAAACTAATTTTAAATTTGATCTTCATAAATAGTATTCTTTTAATACTAATCAAACCGAATTTCTTTCCATGAGTGTCGTCCTAATAATTCAGCTGAACCTCCAACTTCAGGATTCACAAGAATACGGTCAATTGTGCCGTCGGAAAGCTGAGTGATACGATAGTCCCCAACAAAAGACGAATCACTCGGGATGCTATCAAACCGTGTGCCAACAATAATATTGCTAATGCTATTTACTCCATTCAAGTTATCGTCCGCATCGAATACACCATCGATATTGACATCAAAAAGCACTGCAAAATCAAAACCACCCGTTATTGTATCAATGCTCAATCCAAAACCTCCTGAGGGTGGCATGCAAGTGGCCGGATCTTGTGGAGTTGCCGTGTTAGTAAACAGTTGAGTTCCTCGCAATTGCAGCTCGCGCACCGCTCGTTCACCTGGTAATTGGATATCCGGTGCACTGCCTCCTGGAGGTGGGATATTAAAATCATGATACCACCCACGTACTTGATTTGGGCCAGTATTGTCATATGGCACCGGGTTGTTAGAAACGGTTCGAACTTCTAACCCCGTAATTGTGTCGATAGAAGTTGTGAATTTTTGCTCGACTAATTCGGTAGTGGTGCTATTCATTTCAATGGGTAAATTGGTACCCAATGTATCATCCCAAAGTCCATAAAGTGATTGTATGTCTGTGCTGGTTGCATCACCTTTCGTAAGGTAACTTCCGGTGCCAACAACAACTATAAAACCAGGGGCTGTCGGGTGTTTAATTACAGTAGGTCGGTTAGTAATGGGTTGTGGAATAGTACGCGGAAAACCAGAGCCAAATTTAGCTTCAAATAGGATATTTGTATTACTTGCTAGTGCCCAATTACTTGAGTTGCTATCACTGATATCTGTAACATATACATTGCCTTGTAAATCACCTGCGTAAAGACGATCTACGGTACCGTTACCATCCACGTCTATCCCTCTAACACCTGAGATTCCATTTGGGGTTGTACCATCTACACTGGTTGACTTACCAATACCGGTATCGATCTTGATAAAATCACTACTACTCCAACCGTTAAATCCAGCTTCGATAAACAAGATATAAATTACTGCATTGCCATTTGCACTGGTGCTGTTAATTCCATTACCAAAGATTGCGACCCATTTTTGATCGCCCGATGCAACTGCATTACTCATTGCGATGAGCGGTTTACTAAAAGTAAAACCGAGATCGCTGTTGCCTATCGAGCCATCATCTTTTTCCGTAAATTCCCACATCACCGTGCTAGTATCAAAGTTATTTGGATCGGTAATATCTAGAGCAAAATAACCCTTACCCCCAGCCCCCAGACCATTTACAAGAACCGTTCGCCATTCTCGCGAACTTGCGGATGCTGTCGGCAAGATGTAGGCATCATTAATGCTGGGTGTAGAGTCAACAAAGAAGCGGTGGCTATAGTCCGGATCTGTGTATTGAGGCAGATCCCTGAGTAAGACATTAGGAACATAGGCAAACTTTTCGACTCCATCTGCAGCTTTGAATGCATGCAACATGCCATCGTTGGCACCAACATAGATCAACTCCTCTCGATTCTGATTCGTGGTCACGAATTCAGAATAATTATTTCCTGCACCACTTGGAAAGGCGCCGCCAAAACGACTTGCAAAGGGTGGTGCACCCACAAATACCGGCGTGGAATGGATGATGTCACCAATTTTTCCACCCGTAACGATATTTTCAGGGCTAGTAGTAAGTGGTGCACGTATACGCATGTCACCATCATCAAAACTCACGCCTTCATTTGTGGTGTCACCCCGCAAATAATCTGTGCGTATTGGAGCAATATTACTCGGTGGGCTTACATTTGCAGGAGCAGGTGTAGTAAGTGTGTTTAATTGAGTTGCTGTTAATCCGTTTGCCGGCCCCGCATCGAATACCCTTCCGCCACGTGTAGCGGCTTCATCAGAATAGGTCAATATCAAACGAGATGCTGCTGATAATCCATTTAGTTCTGTCGCCGCACTCCATTCAAAAATTGGATTACCTGACAAGTCTTCATTAAATGTCCCATCAGTATTTACACGTTGCGCAGCGAGTTCGCCGCTATTGTTTGCAAGATTTGAAAAAGTTCTAAATGCTAAAGTACTTTCAGTGATAATTTGAGTGTTAAATGCAACAGGGGTAGTTGAACTTTGATTCGTGGTTACTCGAGAAAATACAGACTGCACATCAGCTTGCAATTTAGTTAAGTCATCGGTAGTGAAAAATTGCCCGCGTCCGTTATAGGCCGCATGACGCAGATCGTCGACAATTCCATCTAATGTAATTGGATTTGGCCATGCGAAAGCAGCAGTTGGATCTGAAGGATTAGCTGAAACGGAACCTAAGCCTTGTAAACCAATTCCAATTACATTGGTTTCGAGGTGCTGGCCTAACTTGTCTCCCGGTTGTAAAAAAGGTGCGCTGGGATCACGGTTGAGATCAATATTTGTAACTGGTACGTCATCAATTAAAGACCCATGTAAGTCTCTTTCATGAAACTGCATAACGACATCAGCAAATGTATTACTAAAGCCATCCGCAAACGCACCACCATCAAGTTCAGTATTGTTGTCTCCATCAGTATTGCCAACTGTAGGTGCTAACACATCATAAATACTATCTGTAATTACAAACGAAGTATTGCGTTGACACGCACCTCTAGGCGCATCTAGAAGGGGGCAAGCCGCATCGCCCGGATTAGAGTTAGCAGCACTATTAAAAATATCTCCAGACAAACATTCAAAGTATCTTCCTACTTTTACATAACTCGTTCTTAATGGAGAACCTCCAATTGAATTAGTTTGATAAATCACATCGAGCAATGCTCTTTTATCTCCAGTTTGTGGCGATTGATTAAGTAATTTAACAGGTAATCCGATACCCGCATTTTGATTTATGGTGGAATAACCAACGCGTGCTGAACTGTTATTGGCAACAATCTCACCCGTTATGGCTTTGGCTATAAATTCTCTGCTACGGTGATAAGTAAACCAATTTGCAAAATTTTGTTTTGTGGCAGCATTTTGATCTCGAATTAAAAATTCGGTTTGTTCGCCATTCTCAAATAGACCATCCCCATCATCGCTCCATGCAAAGTATTTAAAGCCAACTCCATTGATGCGATTGCCAGCTGTGTCCAGGCCCGTTTTATGCACCGTTAAATCAATAAAGTGTTGTGGGTTGTAGGGATTATCGGGTGCATTAGTAATATCGGCATTGCCAAATGGATTGCCATTAATATCTACACCCGCCCAAGGTTTATAAGTTTTAGTAGGATTAAAATAAAATGGGTTAAATTGAAAATTTCGAAAGCGCCACGCATCATCATCTGCAACGTAGCAATTTTCACTGCCGGCTGCTGCAGGGATATTTGTATTTGTCGGAAAGGCAACTGCGTACGCGTAACCGCCAAAGGCGCTAGATTCCACTAAACAATTTGCATCTGCACCACCATCTCCATCATCAACACGTTGTGTAATTTCAGTAGGGAGCCCACTTCCATCGGGTTGCGGGGCATTAAATTTTCCACCGTTTAAGGCATCTTGTGTAAGCACCTCCCAATCCATACTGCCAGAGTCATTGTTGAAAATTAAAACATTGGGCGCGACAGATGGGGTCAGTTCTAGAGGAACATTAGATATATCCAAGGGAACTGCATAAGCATTCATAGCTACAGTACATATAAACATACATGCCAGACCATGCATGGATTGTTTGAATCTATGTATATAAGTAAGAGTCACAAGATTAATCTATTGTCCTATCGGATCCATACACAGACTGCAAAACAACTGCAGTGTTGTCGTTGCCTCCGGTACCGCTAGATGTAATGCGAAATAAATGTACGGTCTTGCTGGCTTCGCCTTCACCGTAATTTTCTAATAGAACTTTTGGTGCAATCTGTGTTTCAGCGATGTGCTGTATAACAAAACGTGGTGGTGTATTGACATTAATCGGATTGAATCCGGCATAACTTCGTGAATCACTTGCCGCCCAATTGATTGCAGACCAAATCATCTCGTATGTGTTGTCATATAGGCCATCACTACCATCATTATCGAACACATCTAAAGTAAGTGTTCCTGTGTCCAATAGGTCTTCACCTGCCTCCAGTGCTGCTTCGGCTGCTTGAAACGCAACCATGCCGTCACGAGTGTTCCCGGCCATGCGTTCTTCAAGTGTTGTGCTTTGCATCCCAGTAATAGCGATTAAGGACATCACCAATAGCATTATCAGGCCTACAAATAAAACTGCGCCTGTTTGGTTGACTATATTAGTTTGAAAATTCATCATTAATTATTAGCGATTCGATTACGTAAATTTATTGTGGTATTGACAACATAGCGCAACTTTCTATCTGCAGGATGCGCAGGTGTAGAAGTGTCGGAAATTTGTGTCCCAGCAACGTTATAGGAATTAGTATCAATTTGTGTGGCAACTTCTTCACCTGTTGACATTAAAATCCCAAGCCGTACAGTAATTACATTTAGCCATTCCGTTGCGGCAACATCATTCGCGGCTACATATCGATCTGCTACTTGATCGTTGTCAACATCAACCCCATAAAGAACTTGCATAGACTCAACGCCTTCTAGTAATTCTTCTTCGTTCATTACTGCCGTCTCATTGGGGCCAGTCAATACTACTTGTAACACGCGTCGCTTTAGTGCGTTCACATTCGGATTCGTGCTACTGGGCGCAATATAATAAATGACAGGTTCATAAGGGGTGATTTGTGCATCATCACCATATATGCCTAAACTGGTAGTAGAGTTTCCAGGGGCGATTCCGCTATTTGTTCCGTAATCTATAGTCCCTGCACCAAATGCACTATCAGATATTTGAAAGATTGAGGCCTGCCTTGGATCGCAAACCAGTGCAATTTCGCCTTTATCAAATTCTCCGTTTGGAAATGTATTTTGTAATGTAATTCTATTTGAGCTGTCATCGTGAATTGCAATTGTTGCAGCATATGCCCCACCCTTTAAGATTGCGACAGCGTCAGTTCCTGCCACAACATCACTACTAATCTCAGTTGGGAAAGTACTTACACCTCCCTCATAGCCCCGTATTCCGAAATTAAAAAAATCTAAAAACCAATTAGTACTGCCATTAACTACATTTGAAAAAATCGGTGGCAATCGGCAGGGCATATAACCAGCCATACGTATATCGCGTGACATAAATTCCAGGCTAAAACGCATATTTTCCTGCAGTCGAGATAAATTATCAGTCATGCGATAGGTTTGTTTGCTGCTTAAATACATACCGGTCACACCACTTACTAAAAACAAACCCAATAGCAACGCAACCATCAACTCAACGACAGAAAATCCTTGTTGTTTACTTCTTGTTTTCATAACTCTGCCAAAACTGAAATTGTCTCGGTAGTACCACGGTCAATCCATTGAACTGTTACAGTAATATCGTTGCCAGCACGTGTGACGCTACCATCACCACTAGGGAGTATCGTCGTTAAATTAAGTGGCGCAACACAAGCTGCATTGCCTGCATATGCCCCCAATCCACATTTCCACTGGGTAAGCTCAAAGGTAGCAAGTTGAGTAGTTGAACAGTTTGCACTGGGTAATTGGCAATTGGTGAAGCTACCAGGTATAGATGACAGAGCCGAATCGTAGCCACCTGTAAGTGTTTCGGCTCGATTGGCTCGCATTTTGTCAATTAAATCATATGCAAAGTAGGTTGCTTGTGTACGTAAATATGCATCGTAGTTACTGGTTAAACTAAACAACTGCATTCCAGCCATGCCTAATAATCCAATCGACAACACAGCAAGTGCGACAAGCACTTCCATCAACGTAAAACCACGATTAGATATAATTTTCATTTTATTATGATTCATAAACAAGTTGTAATTGGATTGCCAGAGCCATCAAGTGGCACACCACTACTATTTTGCTGAGCAAGCCGGACTCTTCCGCTTATAACTACAAAGATAGCTCTGGATTTCGTTAAGTCCCCGTTTTTACACAGCACAAAACGTCCATTTCTATTAGCTCTGCCACTAGGTCTAAATGAAAGATCATCTACACCTCCACTGAAGTCAGCGCCAAGGGAAAGGTTTTGCGCAATGGCTGCATGTACACGTAGTATTTCATCAACTAGGTTGTCACGATCGCCATCTTGATCAATATCTTCAAAAATTATCCAGCCATTGTCGTAATTTGAGCCACTACATGTCGCCCCATCACTACTATGACAAATGGATATTCGCTGATTTCTTCTTACAGCTTCACTACGTGCAAAATTTAATGACGCGACAATTTCATTAATATTGGCAGCGAGTTGGTTACGTTCGATTAAACGTTCAAAGCTGGGCAGGCCCAGAGTGAGGACGATTGCGGCTACTGCAATCGCAATCATCAGTTCGACCAGTGTGAAACCAAAATGTTGTTTATGCATCACTCACCAAATATTAGTGATGCGATAGTACGACGTGAAGCAGACTTGGTCTAAGCTATACAGACCTACCCTTGTCTTTATTCTCAGTGGCTCTATAACTAGAGCACATTCCTTCCTGTAGCTTTCGCCGCGAAATATCGCGATCTATTATTTATTAATAGCGTTTCGCCGATCTCTGACTCAACGCTAAATCTACTTAGTATTGTATTAGGTTCTTTAAGTAAATTCTTGTTCCAAAACGAAGTTTTTTTAATTTCCTATGTTATTGCTAGAACGTAAGTTTTTGACCACTTCAGTGAATTGCCCGGTTGCAGTACCACTAAAATTTAGTGTTTTGAAGTTATATTCCGTATGGAATTTGAGGCTTAATACAGAATTTAGGGAACATCTGATCAGAACAGTTTTATTCTAGACAATTAAAAAACCCACGGCTTCCCAGCCGTGGGTCTGAAAGCCTGCTTCCCTGTAGGCTTATGCATTTACAGTTTATTAAGCTAGTATTAATAGAATCGTGAACTTGTTCACGCAACTCGGGCAACCTGTTGCCATGCATCGAATTTAGGAGACCGATTATCTACAAGTGTAGAATATGAATTAAGATGGCCGTTGCAAACTAGCTTCTACTTGATTGCGTTTGTCTCCTCCGACCAAACAAGAAATTATCTCTAATGCAAAATCCATTGCAGTACCGGGACCACGTGATGTTAATATGTTTCCATCTTGTTGGACTGCGGAATTAGTAACTTCTGTTGTGTTGAGATTAAGAGCATCTAACACTCCTGGGTATGCAGTGGCCTTTTTATTCTCGAGCAAGCCTGCACTCGCTAAGACTTTTGGTGCCGCACAAATTGCTGCAACGGATTTATTATTATTTACGGTGCGTTGTAAGATCTGATGAATTCGATCATCTTCGTTCAAATTATCAGCTCCCGGAAGACCACCTGGTAATATTACCATGTCAAACTCTTGATCCAGAACCTGATCTAGCGTGGTGTCTGCCAGGATCTTGGTACCACGAGATGCTGTGATGGGACGTTCATCCAAACTTGCTGTGACAACATTAATCTCTGCTCTTCGCAGCAAATCGATTATGGTAACCGCTTCAAGTTCTTCGCAACCTTGGGCTAGAGGGACGAGTACGTTTGCCATTGTTTGGTCTTTGCTATTTCAATTAACTCACTGACTGTGACTAATTGTATATTTTGTTTGCCAAGTTGAGAGAGTTCCTGGTCAAGTACAGACATCGTTGTATCATAAGGATGACCTATTGCTAATGCATAACCCTGATGCTTAGCGACTTTCGCCAGAAGCTTTACTTGCTTCCTCACAAATTCTTTGTTATTCGCCTTGGTATCTAGAAACACGTCACGCACTAAATTCGGGATATGATAATCACTCGCAATTTTACCAGCGATGGTATTAGTTGTAGTTTTACTATCGATAAAATAAAGATAGTCATCTCGATTAGCAATGGTTTGCATTAATAAATTCATATGGCCTGCATGTCGAGTTAAAAAACTGCCCATATGATTATTAATTCCTCGTGCAAAAGGAATTGCATCAATACTAATATTCACTGTGAGCGTAAATTCATGTTTAGACATAGCCGTAGTTAATGCACCAAGACCTAGCCGTTGCTCCTCCTCAGCTTGCATCGGCAGATGCACCAGGATTTCTTTACCATTTCGATGCGCAAGTTGAGCTAATTGTATAGAGTAAGGCCGTGCTGGAAGAATTGAACATGCGATCGGCCATCGGGAATTTATAACGCGTTCACCTGCACTAAGATTATGGCCAATGTCATCGATAATAATAGCAACTGCAGGCGACTCTGCGATCACCAAATGAAAAGGTATTACAAAGAATAAACCGACTACTATCAGCTTATACAAAGATGCCATGTGAATAGTTAACTATGTAGTAGTTTTACTCGCATAGTTCATGCCTTTTAAAATCTTAAGTGCCTCTTCCAGCGCGTAATCTGTTGTATCATCATCACGCGCTTTAGGAATAGTTACTGTTGATTTTGGAGTTCTTATTTTGTCTTTATCTTTATCTTTGCTGTTATTTTCAAGATGGCCTGCTAAATCCGCCTCTGAAATTCTGCCGAAGCCTTTATTTTCATTTTCGTCATCATTCTCCTCTTGTAAAAGAATATCCGGAACGATTCCTTCATTTTGGATCGATCTTCCTGCTGGGGTGAAATAACGTGCAGTCGTCAACTTTAATGCAGCATTGTCTTTCAGTGGCAAAATAGTTTGCACAGAGCCTTTACCAAAAGATGTAGTGCCTAAGATGGTTGCGCGATTATGATCTTGCATCGCGCCGGCAACAATTTCTGATGCCGATGCAGACCCTTGGTTAATCATCACAACTAACGGTGCGCCACTTAGAGAGTCACCAGTGCTTGCAGAATATTTTAATTCTGATTCTTCTACGCGTCCTTCGGTATACACAATCAATTTGTTATCGTTTAGAAATACATCAGAGACACCAACCGCTCCAGTTAATACACCACCTGGGTTATTACGTAAGTCTAAAACCAAGCCTTTGAGTTCGCCTTCGTTATTCTTTTTCAAGCTCTCAATTGCATCTAACAGTCCGCGTGTTGTCTTTGATTGAAAATTAGAGATGCGTACATAACCAAATCCTGGTTCAAGAATGCGGCTTCTTACACTGCGTACTCGTATCACATCGCGAGTAATGGTTATGTGTACTGGGCCTTCTTCAGCTTCACGCACTATGGTTAAATCAATTTTCGAACCTTTTTTGCCGCGCATGAGTTTGACAGCTTCTTCTAAGGTCAAACCTTTTACGGACTTATCGTCCAACTTGATAATTAAGTCGCCTGCTTTTACGCCAGCACGTGCAGCAGGCGTGTCATCAATAGGTGCAATTACTTTTACAAAGCCATTCTCCATTCCAACTTCAATACCCAACCCACCAAATTCACCAGAGGTGCCAATTTGAAGTTCACGAAATTGTTCTTCGTCTAAAAATGCTGAGTGCGGATCAAGCCCGGACAACATTCCACGAATGGCATTTTCTAGAAGATCACTGTCATTAACCTCGGTTACATAATCTTGTTTGATACGCGCGTATACATCTGTGAAAACACGCAAATCCTCCAGCGGTAGATTCGCAATATTTTGTTTGTCAGCCCATACATTATGGGCTAAAGAAAAAGTAAGGCCGAATACCAAACCCAAAACTAACCCTATACCCATTGGGTTTTTGAACTTCATGAATGTTCTCCTAGATTGTGCTTGTTCCATCTACTCATGGCTCCGTAATGTAAAGGAAAAAATGGATACGCACTTCATTGAGCCAATCTCTAATATGGTCATGTTACACGTAAAAGGTTCCAAAAATGATCTCTTTAGCAATGATTACACTGCTTTTATATTATATGTATATACAAACGCTTGCCTAGGACCAGTAAGCCGACTAGTGGGGCTCAAAGTGGATATGGGCTTAACCCGATTGTCTTGCCACTGCGGGTTTAGTACACCATTTTGCTGGGTTTATCGGCTTACCTTGCTTGCGAATCTCAAAATATAAGCCAGGACGTGTGTTACCGCCACTGTTTCCTACGGTGGCAATAAGTTCACCAGCATTTACCCACTCTCCCGATTGTTTGTAAAGGCTTTGATTGTGACCATACAAACTCATGTACCCATCGCCATGATCGACAATTATCAACAAGCCCAAGCCACGCATCCATTCTGCAAAGGCCACACGACCATGAAATATGCTGCGCACATTATTGCCCTCATTACTTGGAATAAAAACACCCTGCCAACTTATCTTACTACGTGCCGCATTACGCTTTTGCCCAAACTGATTATTGGGTTTCCCAACAACCGGCCAAAATAGTTTGCCTTCAAGAGCTTTAAACTCTTGCCCTTGATCAATGACTGGAATATTAGCTAAAACCTCGCGTATGCTTTTAACTAGCTCTTTTAGTTGTTTTTCATCTCTTTCAAGATGAGATAGATTAGCTTGTTCAGTAGAAACACTAGCACTCAAATTAGCTAATACAGATTTTCGCTTGTTTAGTTGTTGTTCTAATAATTGTTTTTCATTTAATAGATTTTTTTGGTACTGGTCCGCTAAATTTTGTTGCTCTACAATTTCATTTTGCACTTCGTTTACGGATTGTAAAATTTGCGTAGCTTGCTCAATTTCATGCAACCGCGCACGGTGCAAGTAATCATAATAAACAAGAGTTCGGGCTAATTTTGTAGGTTCCTGCTGATTAAGTAGCAACTTTAATTTTTCTTGTCCGCCGTATAAATACTCAGATCTTATTTGTGCATATAAAATGCTGCGGTGTTTTGACAGTTGCCCAAGCAATTCTTGCTTTTGCGTATCTAGACTATGAATTCGTTGTCGACTATTTTCCAGTGTCGTTTCAGTATCCCTGAGTTGTTGATTGAGTTGTCCGATAAGTTGTTCAGATTGTCGTAACTCTTTTTCAAGCTGACCGATCTCACCGCGATCCTTCTCAAGTTTGCGTTGGCTTTTTTGGATCTGTGCTTGTACGTTTGCAAGTTTTTTTTCCGCTTCTTGCTGAGACGGAGCGGCCTGCAAATCAATTCCAACACTCAACCAGCAGATAAGCGCTGAATAAATTACTACTCGCAAAATTGAAACGGCATTTTGATATAGTTTTGTATAGCAAATTTGATGTGTCATAAAAAACTTAATACCATCGATAAGCCCATGATTTAAAGGCTTTATTAATGTATTAGACATTTATAATATTAGCCTATACTATATATGCATAAGTGAGTATGGAAGCTGCTATTAATAATATCTTGGATACAAACCGTATGAGCATTACCGCTGAGGAACTCATCCATCGAGATGAGGATATCGAGCAGGCCTCTAGATCTCTAAAGGCTATGTCACATCCATTGCGTTTGAAAATTCTTTGCGTCCTGGGTGATCGCGAAATCAGCGTGCAAGATATTGTTGACTGTGTTGGCACCTCACAAAGTAACATTTCCCAACATTTAGCCATACTGCGTGATAAAGGAATATTGGCTTCTCGAAAAGATGCTAATCGTGTGTATTACCGCGTCGGTGATGACCGTACTCTCAAACTAATCGATATGATGCAGCAAGTTTTTTGTTCCACTCATAACTTCTAATCATTTGCCTTTCAATGTTATGGCATTTAATTTATGCCAAACTTTACCTTATAGTTTTTCTGCTAATCTGAGCAATACCTAAATGGAAGAATTTATCGATTTTGCCAGTAGGAACTACCTACTCTTTGTTGCCTTAGCCGCAGTTATATCTTTAATTATAATCACCGAATTACGACGTGCAACACGAGGATACAAAGAAATCACGCCTGCAGAAGCAGTATTACTTATAAATAAAGAAAATGCGTTGGTTCTGGACGTGCGCGAAGCAAATGAACATAGTCAAGGTAGTATTATTGATGCCAAACATTACGCTTTAAGCACACTCCCAGAGAATGTGGAAAACCTTGCTGCGGACAAAGACAAGCCGATCTTAGTGATCTGTAAAATGGGAAATCGATCGTCCGAAGCGTGTAAGTTATTATTGAAAAATAGCTACACTAATGTATTTGGCCTCAAGGGAGGAATAAATGCATGGATCAACGAGCAACTACCGGTTACAAAAAAATGAATAAGGTGGAAGTCACAATATATACTGGCCATCGGTGCGCGTATTGCAATGCAGCAAAACGTCTATTTGACAATAAAGGTGTTGGGTACAAAGAAATATTTATTGATGATGACCCTAAATTACGTGAAGAAATGCTGGCACGCACAAAACGTCAGACTGTTCCACAAATATTTATTGGCGATGTGCATGTAGGAGGATTTGATGACCTCGCCGATCTCAACCATGAAGGTAAGTTAGACGAACTATTATCGCTATGAAGAAATTCCGCACACAAAGCTTTAAGCGATTTGTAAATATCTGCTCTCATGGATAAAGAAGCAGCTCAAAAATTTGAGATACAAAAAATCTACGTAAAAGATATTTCTTTCGAAACCCCCAATTCTCCCAAAATCTTTACAGAAAAATGGAATCCAAAGACGGATGTTCATATCCAAACTGAAAATACAAAACTCGATGAGCACATGTATGAGGTTTGTATAATATTAACGGTAACTGCATCTCAAGAAGATACTACAGCTTTTTTAGTTGAAGTTAAGCAAGCCGGTATTTTTCTTGTTCAGAATTTTCAAGAAGATCAACATGGACAACTGCTGGGAAGTTATTGTCCAAATATTTTATTTCCTTTTGCACGCGAAGTCGTAGCTGAATTAATTTCAAAAGGTGGCTTCCCGCAATTATTACTTAACCCTGTTAATTTTGAAGCCTTATATCAACAGCATCTGAACGCGTTAAAAGAGCAAAAAACCAACCCCGATCAAATTAAACACTAATGTAATTTATGGCTACAGCTGCAGTATTAGGCGCAGGATCATGGGGCACGGCACTTGCTATTCAACTGTCTCGTAATGGCCACAAGGTAAAAGCCTGGGACTGCGATAAAAAATTAATTACTTCACTTCAAACTGAACGGCGCAACCTGCGTTATCTTCCAGATAATACCTTTCCAGATTCACTATCGGCGGAACACGATTTAGCTGCAACAATAAATGATGCCGATTTTATCTTGGCGGTAATACCAAGTTATGCGATGCGCACAGTGTGTGAAGAGTTAAAGCAGCTTGAGAGGCTGGCGTCACTTGTTTTGCCTTTAAAGTTTATTTGGGCAACCAAGGGGTTTGAAAAACAAAGCAAATTGATGATGCATCAAGTCGTTGCTGAAGTGTTGGGGAATGAAATTCAAACCGCAGTGCTATCAGGGCCGTCTTTTGCTAAAGAGGTCGCTGATAATTTACCTACCGCTGTCACGCTTGCATCAAAAGATTTAAATTATGCGAAGGAGTTAGCGAGGTATTTTCATAGTGATAATTTCCGTGTTTATATCAGCGATGATGTTATTGGTGTTGAATTAGGGGGTACCGTAAAAAATGTACTTGCAATTGCTGCCGGAATTGTGGACGGGCTCGGTTTTGGCGCGAACGCACGTGCGGCATTAATCACAAGAGGCCTTGCGGAAATGATGCGCCTGGGTCAAGCCTTAGAAGCTAATCCGAAAACTCTGATGGGTTTAGCTGGCATGGGTGATTTAGTTTTAACTTGTACAGATGACCAATCCCGCAATCGACGTCTGGGCCATGCGTTGGCGCAAGGCAAAACAGCACAGCAATACATGGATGAGTTGGGTCAAGCAGTCGAGGGGTTTCATGCAGCACAAGTGGTGCATGAGGTTGCTAAAGAACACCAAGTTGAAATGCCAATATGCGAACAAGTTTGGTATGTTTTGAATGGCAAAATAGATCTCAAAGTCGCGGTTTCAGAATTACTTGGTCGTGATATGAAAGAAGAGTTTATTTAATGAAAATATACAAGTTCACATTTTAAAATTATTTTGTCGCCACGCTTCATAGAGAATAATCCCCACTGCATTGGCAAGATTTATACTGCGTGAAGCTTCACGCATGGGAATTCGAATTACACTATCTTGATCATATTGTTCAAGAATTGAGGCAGGAAGACCACGTGTCTCGGGGCCAAAAATAAAAGTGTCGCCAGGTTGATAGCTTGGAATATGGTAACTTGTGCCTCCTTTAGTAGAACATGCGAAAATTCGTTGTGGGGCGATGCTATCTAACATAGCTTGATAACTTTGATGTTCAGTCACTATTGCCAAGTCGTGATAGTCAAGCTTCGCTCTGCGTAATTTTTTATCATCCAAATGAAATCCAAGTGGATGAATTAAATGTAAATGACAGCCCATGTTGGCACACAAACGTATGATATTACCGGCATTCGGTGGAATCTCGGGTTCATATAAAACGACTTGAAACATGAGCTTAAAAATGAACCTTGAAATATGAGCAATAATAAAAAACTTAAACTTGAGTTTTGCGGATTGGAGCTAACATCTCCACTGGTTTTGCTATCCGGTTGTGTGGGCTTTGGTGAAGAATATACACGTGTTGAAGGATTCTCCAATCGAGATGTAGGGGCAGTATGTCTAAAAGGCACGACATTGAAACCACGCTTAGGTAACGCCCCACATCGTCTTGCAGAAACTCCAGATGGCATGCTCAATGCCATCGGCTTACAAAATCCAGGCGTAGATGTTGTCGTTAACGACATTTTGCCCAAATTAAATTTTTCTGAAACGCGTTTTTTTGCCAATGTATCGGGTTCAACGGTTGAAGAATATGTCGAGGTCACACGTAAATTTGCGGACTCACCCATTGATGCCATTGAAATCAATATCTCATGTCCAAATGTAAAAGAGGGTGGCGTAGCTTTTGGAAATGATCCACAAATGTCAGCACGTGTGGTAGAAGCCTGTCGTGCGGTAACCAATAAACCACTGATTACCAAGTTATCTCCAAATCAAACCGATATTAAACTCAATGCAAAACATTGCATCGAGGCCGGCAGTGATGCCTTTGCGGTCATCAATACCGTAATGGGCATGGCAATTGATATCGAAACCAAGCAACCGATTATTCATAACAACCAAGGCGGATTATCTGGCCCTGCGATTAAACCCATCGCATTGTTAAAAGTGCATGAAGTTCACCAAGTGTGCAAACCACACAACATCCCCATCATCGGCCAAGGTGGTGTAGTCAACACAACCGATGCGATTGAATTCCTCATCGCCGGTGCCACCACCGTCGGCGTTGGTACTGGACTTTTTTACGACCCATTATGCTGCAAAAAAATTAACCAAGGCATTCTTGAGTACCTTGATAAAAATAATCATCAACATGTAAGTGAAATTGTCGGAAGTTTGACCATTCATTCAGATACAACAGCCTATATGTAACCAACGCAAGTAAGAATAAACTTACTGAAGGTTTTTTTCTTTAAGCAAGAAGTGTCTAAATATCTGCTTACGGCCAAAAGCGGCCATTCCGGAAAATTTGCTGTAAGTTACTTGCAGCTACGAAGTTTAAGATAATCTGCGGTCAACGTTGCGGGGTTATGCGGGGTGGGAAAATATGCTTGTAGACGAAGCTCTGGGTCTACGAGGGACATAGAGGAATCGCTGTACTCCACCTTGTATTCACGGCCCGCTTGCGGCGGGGAGATCGTATAGGAAATTCCCAATTCACTTGCAAAGTCCTCGAGTGCATCTGAAGTACCGGTTACACCGATAAAATGATCATCGTAATGACTTAGATGATCGGCGAGTCGCTGCAATGTATCTCGATGTGGGTCGACGGCAACCAACAACACCTGACTGTCAGCGACCTTGTCCGTTTTTGAGAGGGTGGCATACATTTTCGCCAGAGCCGTCAAGCTCACAACACATGGACCTGTGCAACGACTCTCACTAAACACAACAAACGTCCATTTGCCCTTTAGATATTCTTGAGTAAATTCTTTGCCTTGATGATTCAGCAAGGTAAAAGGTTCAAGCTGCCAAGGTTCCGGCAATAACAATGCTTCAAGACTGGTCGGTTGGCCACGCAACTCGGCTAAGGCCGGCCCAAAAATACTAATCGCCGCTCCAAATAAAAGAATCATTAATAGCATGCGCCGTAGAACGGTCTTTATTATTTTTGTTTTACCTTTTATGTCCTGCATCTCATCCAATCCTAAACTTTCTTTTGCCGCAAGAAAGGCACCGGTGTAAGTGCGGTCTGTCGATGCATTGCCGTCCCACTGGAGCCGTCTACTTCACGAGCTGCGATCAGGGAATTAATGACCACCACCATGCTCGACCCTGCCATTAAGGCGGCAGCAATAACGGGCAAGAGCAATCCTGCGGCTGCCAACGACAGGGCCACTAAGTTGTAACTCAAAGCCCAGATCAAATTTGTCCAAACCGTCTTTTGCACCCGCCTCGCGAGTATGATCAACCACGGTAGCCTTTCGAGTGCAGCCTCCGACAAGGTCACATCCGCACTAGCGCGTGCCAGGTCCGTGGCATTACCCACAGCAACGCCTATACTTGCCTTGGCCAATACAGGTCCATCATTGATTCCATCACCAACCATGGCCACGGGCCCATGCTGCCGTGTCCATTCGCCGAGTGTCTCGACCTTTTGCAGTGGCAGCAGACCACCTTGCCATTCTTGAACGCCTGCTTGCTTGGCACTTTGCTCAACAACTACTGGATCGTCCCCGCTGATCAAATAAGTACGCAATCCTGCAGCGTGTAGGGCTTCGATCATTGGCGGTACCTGTGGATCTAAGGCCTCTGTTAATTCAAACGCTCCATGTACCGACCCATGCCAACCGATGTAGACGATTGAATGATTGCCAGGTACGTAGCTGATATTAAGGGTTGTCGGCACAGTCCATCCAAGGGAGTGCATGAGATCTAGCGAGCCCATCGCCACAAAAATCTCGGCTAGCTTGGCACTAACCCCCATGCCGGCATGCGCCTGAAATTCGGTAACGGGGAGAGGGGTGATAGCTCGCTGTTTTGCAGTTTGCAAAATCGCTGCGGCCTTTGGGTGCGAAAAGCCTTGTGCCAAGCTTGCGGCACGCTCTAACACCACCCGATTTTCATGCGGTACAGTGACGAGCTTGGCTACTGCCAAGGAATGCGCTGTCAAGGTGCCTGTTTTGTCAAAGGCCACACCCTTCAGTCGAGCAAGATATTCAAATACCCCGCCTTCGCGCAATATAATCCCATGTTGTGCCGCTTGGCCCAGGCCGATGGCCGTGGCCAATGGAGCCGCCAAGCCGAGAGCACAAGGACATGCGACGACCAACACTGCCATGCCGGACAGTAAGGCCTGCTCAAATGAGGTGTGCTGACTCCAATAATAGACAGTGCCGATTCCAAGCATGAGCACTGCGAATACAAATACGGCAGACACTCGATCCACCAGCCTTCCCACTAGAGTTTTATGCGCCAAGGTCTGCCTAATTTGACGGCTCATTCGTACCCAATAGGTATCCTGACCTGAGACTGTGGTGCGGATCAGCAATTGCCCGTGTCGATTGACACTTCCAGCATAGACTGCTGAGCCAGGTTGTTTTTCTGTATTGGTACTTTGGCCGGTTAGAATTTCTTCATTGCAACTGGAGTGTCCCTCGACCACCACACCGTCTACCGGAATGCGTTCGCCTGGTGGTACCCGCACCAGGGTATTGGCAGCGATGGCAACGATAGGCTGTTCACGTTCTTGATGATTCTCGATTACCGTCGCGATTGCACGTTCGGCCTCTAGCAGGGGCATTAAACTGCGTGTGGTGCGCACGCGGGCCTGTGCCTCTAGGTATCGCCCAACCGTAAACAACACCACGACCATCGTCGCGGTATCAAAATAAACGACCTCACCACCCGTCAAGATCTGCAACACGGAGTAGCCGTAAGCCCCTAAAGTGCCCACACTTACCAATGTATCGGCGTTGGCTTGACATTGCCTGGCTGCCTCCCAGGCACCGCGAATAAATGGCCCACCCACAAAGAACACCACAGGCGTAGCGAGTATCCATAGCAGAATATGGATCCCTTGCAATAATGAAGCGCTCAGGGTACTTACCGACTCGGAGTACAGCATCAAGCTAAACAGCATGATGTTCATTGCCAGAAAAGCGCCAATGCCCAAACGAATCAGCAGCCATGCCGCGACGGGTTCTTCGCGGCTACCGTGCTTGACCAAATAAGCCAGGCAACAGCCATAACAACAAAACACTTGTACCTCGCCATTGACCTCGCGTCGTTGAACATAGCTGCGCACCGGTAGCTGACAATGCGTACACAATGCGGAGTTGTCTGTCATAGAGGATGGGTATGCAGCGCCAGAGGCAATGCGCCGCGCGTAATCGTAATAATGCCAAGTAATAAAATAAATGCCCCACAGATGCGCAGGCCATAAAGGCGCCAACTGGCTTGTAACCAGTTGCTGCTATGTTCCCTACCTAATTGAACCAAGGGGACGGTTTGCACTTGTGCAGCTTGCGTTCGAATATGAAATATCGCACCCACACCCCCCATGGCCAACATTGCTGCCAAGGTACCCAGACCAAATACCGCCATGGTGAGAATGCCGGGTAGAGTTCCACCGCTTGCCGCAGCCTGTGCAGCAAAAGCATATACCAGGGGACAGGGCAAAAAGCCATTTAGTACCCCAAATGCCAATGGCGCAAGTGGACTTGGGTGTTTAAGCAGATCGCGCAATGCCTGGGAAAGAATTTGGCTGCCCAAACCGTTGAGTGCATGCTGTTTGGTTGTGGCGAAGCCAAAGAATTGCATTCCTACCAAAATCATCAATGCGCCGGAAACAGTTGCCAATACCCGTTGGGCAATTACCGACGGTGTGCCTTCTAAGCTATGCATAAACTGCATACCAAGAAAACCAACCAGGCCGCCGATAAAACAATAAGTGGTGACTCTGCCAAGGTTATATATAAGGTGTCGTCGTAGCGTCGCGGTAGGTCCGCGCACATCCGGGCCAAGTGCACAAGCAAAGCCCCCACACATGCCTATGCAGTGTAGACTACCAGCCACACCGGCGATAAAGATCAACAAGTATGGTGTGAAGTAAGCCATTCTGTATCGAGTATCGTAGCCTGGCTGGGGCGTAGCGTGACCCAAGATTGCAGCGTTATATTCCTAGCTTCAATTGTATTTACTGTGGGCATGCACAATTTATTTGATTGCCAGGCTCTATAGAAACTATTTTGAGAACATCAGGTACAGCACCCACAAAAAGAAGCCTACTGTGGAGACGATAAAGATTCCAAAGCCTATGCTTTCATTCATGGTCATGCAGACCTCCTTTAGGGTAACTGTATGGCAGGGATCATTTGTCCAAATATATTTAGACTAAGCTCGCTGACAAGGAAAAGTATGTTGAGTGCTGCCAGTAGCAATAAGATTCGTTCGGCCATGATTACCTCCTTAATAACTCAGTCCGGGGCCCAAGCCCCCCCAGTACGTGAAACCGTAGTACAGTGCCCATACAAACATCACTATATAAACGATTATCAGCCAGACGTTGATACGCCCATGACGCGCCTCGATGTGACCATCGCCATACTTTTCGGTTTGTTGATGATGGGGCAATGTTTCATTCTGCTCTGAAGAAGTCTTATCTGGATTCTGGCTCATCGTCTACTACCTCCGCACGGTACGCGCGATATTTAATGTCTTCGACATCGTTAAACATTCCTGATAATACGGCCCAAATAAATACACACACTGCACCCAGGCACATGAATACCGCCACCAAAAATTGTAAAAAGGTGAGTTCAATCATTACTCGCTCCCATGGTTTGTGGTATCAACATTTCATCTTCGATGTTGTGCAATTCGCCAGCCTGTGCTGTCGGTACTATTTCAATGCCATGTTTACTGGCCCAGGCCTCACCGGCATAATAAGAATATTCGGTGTCTGCGGCGTCACCCATTGGTTGATAGGCATAGTGTGACTCGGTGGCCTTGAGTGCCGGATGATTCAAGGCCGCACGGTCGACACTAGAAATTTTCAGCGGCTTGCCGGTAAGCGGGTCCTTAAATGCTGACAATGAGAGTACGTAATACGATAAAGCCCAACGATCTTCCTCGGATTGCGTATCGGCGTAAGACGGCATTGGTGTTCCACTTAAGCCGTTGCTCATGGTGCGATAGATATCTTTAACCGAAGGGCCAGATTTGAATTGACCCGTAGTCAGGTCCGCCGGTCGAATTGGATAACCGAAGTCGTCTTCGAGTTCGGCCGCCTTCTCACCATCGCCCTTACCGGTATCGCCATGACATTCCCAGCATTTGGCCTCTTGCCAAACATCTTTTCCATGCGCCACGATCTCAGCCGAGGGTGTCGGTGCCTCACCGATAAATATCGGTGGCTCAATCGGTTCTTCAACAAAATAAAAATACGGGTAATCTGGATCGCTCTTGTCTACGGCAAGTTCATATTTAATGTATTGAACCACTGCGAGGCGATCTTTTTCCTGCAGGTTATGCCAGGTCGGCATGGCCGAGCCACGTACTCCGCGTGACAGTGTGCGTAGTAAATCACCGTCGGTAGGCAAGGACCCTGATGGCGTGAGGTGGAATTTGAACACGCCGAGGGTAAAGTCGCGGGGTCGAAATTCCGTCATAAAGGTGGCTGCTGGGCCGTTACCATTTCCAGTTTCACCGTGGCAGCCTAGGCAGCGTCGTCGGTAAACTTCTTTTCCATAATCAACCCATTCCTCGGAACGTGGAATCGAACCTTGCATTGCCCCCACCAATTGTGGCTCGAATCGATCTCGCCATTTGCCACGATTAGTACCGAGCTTTTGCAAATAGGCCACCAAAGCCTTTAGTTCCTCAGTAACGGCGATCAGCTCAACTTTGTCCCCGGTATACTCATCATTAGGAGTGAAGATAATCGGGTATTTGCCGCGTTCCTTAACATAGGTCAGACCCTCAGCATTGGGGGTGAGCAAGATAGTTTCTTGGCTAGTGAAGTCGAATAGCTTCTTAGTTTCTTCATTTGCAGCAAGTGTCTTATTGCCGGTTTCATCTGTGACGATCTCGGCAACATAGGGCCCCTCAAAGTAGTAGGCAAATCGCGGCATGATGGAGTCGGGAGAAATCATGCGTGGGTCCCAAAAATGGGCAATGTGCCATTCGTCGCTATATTTCAATCCTACCCGCGAGAGATCTGGTCCGATTCGGCGCGTTGAAAATAGATGCGGTTGGTCATACGCATACTCACCGGACTGGGTTACTGGCCCCCAGCGACGGGTCTCGCCAGTTACTGGGCGCACGAATTGCGAGTGACAAAACCAACAGCCATCACGGATATACAAGCGCCGACCGTGCGCCTCAAGTTCGGTATAATCAGTAGCCTCGTCTTCCATCCACTTTAGTTCACCAAGGTCAGTGCGTACTACCTTAGTAATTTTAGTGGTAGTCGATTCCGGTTCCAACCAGGGCAACAGACCTTGAGTAAACACCGCCAGAAAAAAGAACCCCACACCCGCAATCAAGCTTACATTACGGGCAGTCATGTTCATGACGTTACTCCTTGCGTGGCCACATCCAGCCCAGGGTGGGTCTCTGTTCTGGCCGGCTTAATCGCCGTTAAGGCAAAATTAACGACCAATAAGGTCATGCCCAAGTCCATCAAGATGCCGGCCACGGTACGCACCAGCCAGTAGGGTCGGACCGCGACTATGGTATCTAGCCACTCGGTACCGGCCATCCACATATAGCCTTGCTGTAACCCAAGGGCGGTCAGGTCTAGTCCCATCAAAGTGATACCAAAAGTGATCAACCAAAACGACCAATTGCCCATACGAAATGACCACAACGGCTTGCCTAATAAACGCGGTAGTACATATACCGTTCCGCCAATGGCCCATACCACGAAAGTGCCAAACACCGTCAAGTGCGAGTGTGAGATAACAAAGTCGGTAAAGTGTGTGGGTTGTTGAATTGCGCGCAGCGCCTCGGTGGAGCCTTGAAAACAACCGACAAGATACATGAGTGACCCCATGATCAGAAACTTTGCCGTTAGATTTTGACTAAAGGTATTCCATCTACCGATCATGGTGCCGAAGAAGTTTTGCAGCACCGTCCATACCGGAATGATCAACAGCATGGAAGTAATGATGGCCAGCGTCTCGGCCCAATCCGCAATCGGACTATATAGATAATGGTGGATGCCTACAAAAGGATAAAATAGTGCCAACGACCAAAATCCGACTAAGGACAACTTATGGCTATAGATGGGATTTCTGACGCTGGCGGGTAAAAAATAGTAGATCAGCACATAACCTGCCGGGGTGATCCACAGCCCCACGATGTAATGAATAAATAACCCGTGGAAGGCGGCGCTGTTAATGCCAGAGATAGTATAAGGTAAAATAAAACTGCCGAGGATCAGATTCAGCACCGTCCATATGAAGGCCGCCAGCAAATACCATAGTGCGACGTACAGTTGTGGTTCCTTACGCCGGCCGATGGTGATTACAAACTGAACAGTCGCTAGAGTGACGACTGTGAAGATGATGCTGTCCGTCAACAATGGAAACTCCCCGGCCTCCAATGCTTGTGCATGGCCCATCACCATTAATGCTATTCCCAACAATAGATTCAGGTTCCATACCCATACCAGCCAGTGGCCCCAATGCCCATTCCAGATGCGCACCCCACATAAGCGCGGCACCAGGTAATAGCACAAGCCGATAAATAGCGTGGAAAAGGCACCGAAGATCACACCATTGACATGCAAGGGGCGTAAGCGCCCAAAGGTGAGATATTCGGAGGTGCCCAGATAGTCGGGATAGTTAAACAGGCTGGAGATAGCCGCACCGATAGAAGGGGTAAACATCAACCAAAACAGGCCCCAATATAGCCATTTACGTACTAAGGCAAAATCGACCAATTCATCTAAGTCGGGGCGAGCATCTTCAGCTGGGCGCGTGATTGCATCAGACATGTACTACGACCTCTCTTTTTATATCATCACGCACATTTTATGCGCGTGACATTTTTTATTTTTTACCGCCGTTTTGTATGCTTTAAACCAGAAAACTTAGTGGACTCCTGGAGTTAACGGTGAATCTCGATTAGAGTGATAGATATACGCCTCTAATGCCTTCATCGCAGCGCTATCCGATTCAATTTTTATTCCCTGATTCGGCTTTTCAATGCACCAGTTAATCATGTCACGCAATGTCGCGAATTCATTCATCTGTTCTTGAAACTTAGGAAATTCATGCGGGTGCACATCAGCGGAATTAGGATGACACATGGCACACGCCATGCCTGTTTCACTAAGCGTCACACCAAATTCCTTTTCTGTAGCGGGGTCACCGTGAAATAGCAAGTCACCTTTATTCACATTTTCCATGTATACCTCATGAAACGCTTGTAGTGTTTCAGCATCGTGTTCTTTTTTATGTGCAAGAGCCCAAGTCGTTGCAACGATAGCGAACACAAAAATAAAACCCGTTATCACTCTTACCCATCGATTATCAGTTTTATTCATAACTATTCCCTCCTAAGGGAAGCAGTTTGTTTTTCACAAACTTATTTATCTTTTTTATCTCTATCTATGGCTAGAATTATTGACTAGTACGGCCACATATTATCTGCGGTACGGCCATGTAAGTTTTGCGTCGGATTATCGCCAGTACCCGAATCAACCGCCTTGTTTGCAAACACTTTACCTTCACGTTCATTCCACATCATGTATTGGTGTTCAAAACTACCGTCAGCGTTTGCAGTCATTTTGTCCCAACCGAGACCATCAAAGTGATCGCCGATATCTACACGAATCATCGGTGTGGTTAATGCAGGTACGCCTTCAGGGGCATATGGCCAAGGCCATGAAGTAGCCAGCATGCCAATGAATTTCATGTTGCCAATTTCGTTATAAAGCACCTGGTGAGTATGACCATGGAAATTGGTAACATTATTATGCGTCTGTAAAATCTCATGCACTTCCCGCCAATCACGCACCCAAAAATTCCAAGGTGGATAGTATTGATAGAGTGGGTTATGACTGAAGATCACTAGCGGTTTATCTTTTGGCCAGTCTGAAATCGCATCTTGTAGCCATTTAAGTTGATTATGCCCAAGACCTGCCCAAGGACCCGCCACTGTGCCATCCAGGGCCTCCATATGCCCCATGCGCTCTTTGGCCGTCATCTTTTTGGCCGACCAATAATCGGGTGCAAAACCAACGGTGTTTAAGCCTACAAAGCGCACACCTTTATGATCAAACTTCCAGGGACTGCCGCCAAAGTGTTTTTCCCATTTTTTACCCATGTCCAGATACCAATCGTGTTCACCTGGAATAAACACCTTTTTAATTTTAATTTCTTTAAGCAATTCAACACCTAGATCAATTTCTACCGGATCGCCCTTTTGCGCAAGATCACCGCCAAATAGCACAAAGTCTGCAGCTGGTTTCATACCTTGAACTTCTTGAAATGCCCTTACAGTTTTCTCTACGAAACGCGTATTCAAAGCTCTGGGATACAGATGGGTATCTGAAATCCAGGCAAATTTGAAGGATTCAGTTGCCGCTGAAGCTACATCAATGGTGTTGAGTAGTGGGAACCAACCAGCGGCGGCTACACCCGCAGCAGTGCCTGCCGCTAAGGATCGGTTTAAAAAAATCCGCCGAGTAATTTTAAAACTTTTATCGATGCCTTTCTCTGCCTCACGTAACGCGCATTCCTTTTCACGTTGTTCTTGTTTGCTAGGTTTTTTCATTTGATTCCTCCGCGTTCTTGCGTCATATCTATTTAGTTATTATTAAAATAATTATTTTTTCAGTTCGAGAGATAGCTCTGTGGTTTCGCCTTCTTTCACACTTACAGAAACTTCTATTGGTCCGGTATATTCTTGCGTGGCTATTAAGGTGTAGTCCCCGGGTGGCACATCCGTTAAGGAAAAGCTGCCATCTTCAGTCGTTAAAGTGTAATAAGGGCTGTCTGCTACATAGACCCAACCTAGCATCCAACCATGCGCATCACAATCAACACGAACTTTGCCAGGACGTTTTAATTGCTTGGTTATGCTGTCGCCTTTATTTGGCAGTGCTAAGTTAAATGCCGTGCGTTTACCATAATACCCATGTGTGTTATGCAAAATAGGATCTTCATTGATAATTTCAATATCACCTGCGCGTACAACTTGCACATGAGGCTCGAAGATGCAGTCTTTATTAGAGATATATGGTGGTTCTTTTGGCGCTTCCCACGCTTTGCCTTTAGCAACTTTTTTCAAGTAGACAACTGCGTCTTGCACGCCTTTATTTTCATCAACTAAAATTTTTGCTTCATCACGAATGCCGCCACAGATTTTTTTGTCTTTTGTGGGAATCACTTTCTTCTTAGGCACACTCCCTTGATAAGTTACTTTGCCACTAATGGTGCCGCCATTAGCAACTTCTATTTCTTCATAGGCTTGAACTGAAAGACCAATACTGAGCAGGAATAAAATACAAATGGCGTGGAAGATTGCACGAGGGAACTTCATCGGTAGTTGCTCTGCATGTTTTGGGTTATACATGTCTTTTATCAACCTTATTCTTAATTTTTAGATTTATTCTATATTTAAACTAAGTCTAAGTATTTGCAAATTTAATGTGCTTATTTCTGGAATAAGTTGAATTGATAAATTTATAAAGCAAATTTATTCCAACAAACTCAGTATTAAAGTTAAGCAGCAGAATTATTGTATTTTTTATCAGCCATCGCACACCACATTAATTAGGTTTAACGTTCTGAAATCTTATAGGTTATAAGATTAATTTAGACAAAGTCTAAATTATTTGATTTAAATCAATTCTAAATTAAGAAATTTTTTTTGTTGATTTTTTATTGAAAAAAACCAGGTCTTAATTATTCCGAATGTCCACTTTGAGTTGAAAGCGGTAATAAAGATTTAAAATATAGAATTTGTTTCCAGCACCGCACATCACGCTAAGAAAAACAAGGACTTGTCGTGGAACGGCAAAGTGTTGTACGAGCGCAGCGAGTTCACGTGCCGCCAAAAAGAGCGAGCATTCGAGGATTAAGTGATGTGCGACGCAAATGCTTTTGGGTACTTTTGGAGAAACAAAAGTATTCTCTCTTGTAAGAAAAATTAAAAAGTAGTTTTTGCTAATGAGAGAGCGAAAAAGATTCTGAGTAGTTACCACGGAATAATTAACAAATCAAATTTATGACTGAAACAACCCCAGCTCTTGAATCTTCCTGGTCAATGTATTTCTACCCCATCCCAATAGCTTCGCCGCTTCTTGTCGTTTACCACCAGATTTTCGCATTGCCGCTTTAATCATAATTGATTCAAACAATGGTAAGGCTTGATCCAAAATTGCTTTGCCACCTTTTGACATCTCGCGATCGGCCCATTCGCTTAGCAAGCTTTGCCAATCAGATGATATTTCTGTAGACATTTCATCTTTGAGCATTT
Source organism: Gammaproteobacteria bacterium (assembly GCA_041576975.1). GTDB lineage: Bacteria > Pseudomonadota > Gammaproteobacteria > UBA4575 > UBA4575 > JBFGJY01. Next base: position 59,315 of record JBFGJY010000005.1, read on the forward strand.
CTGCAGGTAAATCCTGCATATGGATTTCATTTGCCGAGGCCATCACAGTTAACCAGCGACAAACATTTTCAAGCTGACGGACATTACCTGGCCATTTTAAAGCGCTTAAAAATTCCACGACTTCATTAGTGAGTTTTTTTGGTTCAGTTTCTAATTCCATCGCAGAACTTTGCATAAAATGCTGTAATAGAATAGGGATATCTTCTTTACGTTCATGCAAAGCAGGAAGGTGAATACGAATAACATTGAGGCGATGAAACAAGTCTTCACGGAATTCCCCGTCACGTACTCTCGCCTCTAAATTTTGATGCGTAGCGGCAATAATACGCACATCTGCCTTGATAGGGTCGTGTCCACCAACTCGGTAAAAGTGTCCATCTGATAACACACGTAACAAACGCGTTTGTAAATCCTGGGGCATGTCACCAATCTCATCTAAAAATAATGTGCCTTGATGGGCTTGTTCAAAACGACCTTTGCGTAAATTTTGTGCGCCAGTAAAAGCGCCCTTTTCGTGCCCAAATAATTCTGACTCAAGTAACTCACGTGGAATCGCTGCCATGTTCAAGGCAATAAAAGGTCCCAGTACGCGTGGGCTGTGTTCATGTAAAGCATGTGCCACCAACTCTTTGCCGCTGCCCGAGGCACCATTAATAAGTACTGTCATGTTTGAATTGGATAATCTCCCAATAGCACGAAATACCTCTTGCATTGCGGGCGATTCACCAATGATTTTAGACGTTTTATTCGCAGAGGAGACATCCTTTTCGGTGCTAGTGACTTCTTCACTAGCAGCCAAACAAGCACGTTTGGTTAATTCTACGGCCTCATCGACATCAAATGGCTTGGGGAGATATTCAAATGCACCTTTTTGATAGGCACCAACAGCGCTTTGTAAATCAGAATGCGCAGTCATGATGATAATAGGCAAACCTGGATGATCCGTTTTAATTCGATCTAAAAATTCAAATCCGTTCATTCCTGGCATACGCACATCGGTAAGAATGGCAGATGGAACATCATGTTCTAACTCATGCATTGCTGTAGTCGCTGATGCAAATGTTGTAACAGGGATGTGTGCTTTTTCAAATGCACGCTCCAACACAAAACGCATCGACTGATCATCATCTATAACCCAAACATTAGTATCTCTCATCTCATGACTTCATTTTCTGTTTTGTTTTAGTGAAATAATCTACATTATTTATTGGCAGTAACACACGAAATTCTGTCTGACCCGGTTTCGAATCAAACTCAATTAAACCCCCATGTAGATTTATTAAATTCTGCGCAATCGGTAATCCCAATCCTATTCCTTCTTCATCCCCCGATACCATAGGGAAGAAAATTTGTGGTTTGAGTTCATCTGCTACACCAGGACCATTATCAACAACACATATTTGCGCGACTAGTCGATGACATGTATCTACTATCGTAAATTGTCGTAACACACGTGTCTTTACTGTAACTTCGCCAATTGAATCCATGGCATATACCGCATTGCGAACAATGTTCAAAATAGCTTGTACCAACAAATCACGATCGGCATGAATAAGAGGAATGCTTGGATCGTAATCAGTCTTGAATGTAATACCACTAGGAGTTTCAGCTAATGCTAGATGGCGAATATGTTCTAGAACGTCATGAATATTTATCTCTTGTTTTTGCGGAACAATGTTTGGTCCGAGCATTCGATCAACTAATTTACGTAATCGATCGGCTTCACTAATAATCACATCGGTATATTCGTCTAGGCCTTGTTCTGTAATTTCTCCAGCTAATAATTGCGCTGCACCACGCAACCCACCTAGCGGGTTTTTAATCTCATGTGCGAGTCCGCGTAGCATGCTTTGCGTTGCCTGACTTTCAAGCAACAAATGTTCTTCACGAGCTATGCGTAACATACGATCCACTTGAGTAATTTCAAGTAAACATTCAGTTTTTTCCGCTTTGGTAAAAATGGGTGTTATAGAACAATCGATGGTCATCTCTCCTCTGCCTAAACGTTTCAAGCAAACTTCTCGCTCAGTGATGGGATGCCCCGTCTGAATCGATTGTTGAATGTGAGGGATAAACTCACCATCGATATCATGAATAAAATCCGTTAGTAGATGATGAAGTGCATGCCGTATCCCCGTGCCCAATAATTCTTCGGCTGCAGGATTGAGATAAGTTAGGCGTAATTCATCATCGACCAACAATATGGCCACGGTTAAATTATCGAAAACTTTTTTATATTCCATGTTGGCAGGCGCAACGGCGGAAACTTCGCTGAATACATGGCTAATTGCGTTGGTCATAGCGGAAATTTTTGCAAGATTCGATCCAACCCCTAAACACAGTAAAAGCCAACAAAATCAGGAGCTTATCTTCCATAGCGATACATGATCGCACTATATTAGAGCAAAGCAATTATAATTCAAGTGCAGTATGCACTATTTTAGGGCTGAAGTGGGACTATTAGGATACTGGGTCAGCAGGGATGACTTATAGTATTGAGCTACATTTTGACTTAAGGCGTAGAAGGTCGAGGTGGTGGTGGTGGGGAACCAAGTGGATTGCGTTGTAATCGAGAAAATCGATGCAGTGTAAACTCCACGGACTCAGAACTGACAAGGGTTCGACCATTACGCGCAACAATTTTGGCGGTCACTACATGGGTACCACGATCAACATTTTCTATCAAAATACTAGTATTTGTTCCTTTATAGATTTCTTTATTATCAAGCATGATCACGTATTGATGTCCGATACCTTCATTTAGTGCAGGCGATACCTGATAGGCAACGAGAACTTTGCCAGTATTTTCGCGGAGACTTTCTTCATGAGCGGGAGTAGTAATTGCAAGTGACTCGTAACCAGCATAAATGGCTTTCTTAGGTTTAGTATCAATACTTAGCGGTACCTGAACAGGTTTACTTCTAATTAATGGAGGTAGGGCCTCAAGCGCAACTTCTTCTGCCTCCGGACATAATTCTGGGGAAGGCGTGTCTAGATATATTTTATTGCCCTCACTATCCTTGCAGACATATATGGGTGATTGTGAAACTTTTTTTAAATCTGCTACTTCTGCACATAATTCAGAGGAAGGATCGTCTACATATATTTTATTGCCCTCCTTGTCCCAACAGGCGTCTATACGTTCGGGTGTATATATTTCTATGGGTGGGACTTCTTCAACTTTTTTATCTTTTTCATCTTCATCTTCTACTGTATCAGTACATGCCTCAGAAGTTGGTGTGTCTGAATACACGATATTGCCGTCCTTGTCTGTACACGTATAGATGCCCGCTTGTGCGCCATTTGCAGATATGGCCAAGAACACCAACTTCAATAAACTTGCG
>JBFGJY010000006.1:0-58038 GCA_041576975.1 Gammaproteobacteria bacterium
ACGATTTCTATTTGTTACTACAGCTAGCAATAATTCCATAGATATTAATTCAAGCAGTACTGATTCAAATCTTTCCTCTAAAGGCGTAACTAGTCCAAAATAGTTCTTATAAGCAGCATCGAAAGCCCGATGTGCTGTTTTTTTAGCCTGTTCATTACTTCCAAATAAAACCTCAAAAATGTCCGTTCGAGAGATTTTGCGTGCTTCTTTTATTTTAGGATGAAGCTTTTTGTTTTCTTTTACGTACTTAACAAGTTTGGCATCATCTATTGTCTTGCTGTCTTCTAACTTAATTAATTGACTAATTAGTCCAAGTTCCTCTAGTTTTGGTAATACATCATCTATGGCGTAATACATTGCATCATGTGTGTCCACCAAAGTGGCATGCCAATCAAATATAACTGTGGTAGGGGCAGCATATGGAATATCTAAAATGCTCATTAGAGACGATTTTAAAGTTATTTTTTATAAACTTGTATTGCTACGTAAACGCAATATATCAATACAATTAGCAATTCTATAAATTCTCGCGCTTGTTCAATGTAAGATTTATCTTCTTTCATAGGTGAAAAGATTTCACCATAATTTGAAGTTTGAAAATAGGTAATTACTCCAGGAAATGCTTGTATCAGCATAATTAAGCTGATTATGCTTCACATAATAGTCCATGCTTGAACACAAAATTTACAAATTCCAGTGTAGGTAGTAAGTGCTAATAGTGCGGTTGCAAAGTAGATTGCGATCCATTTAAGACGATCTGGGTCATTCCGCTGAATGGCTGCAAAACTCAGCATTAAGATAATGAATAAGATGTGAAGCACTTTCATCTTAAGATTAAGCATGCGGCACTTTTAAATTTGCGCTGTTTATAGTTGAGATCGAATTAAAGTGTAGCAAGCCAGAATAAGCTTGCGTGAAAGCAAAATTTACCAGGTACGTGGTCGCCCTATATCAACATGTAAGAAATTGCTTTTTGCGTAATAACCAACACCACCAGCCTGAAGGGCGACAGCTGTATCGCGTAATTGAGTCAATTCAATGTCAGGTAGACGAATATCGATGGCTTTACCTTGCATATGTAAGCTTCGCTTGGCAACACCGCTACTTCCGCTACGTAACCTTTCATTGGTTTTAGGCGATCGATAGGCAGAGATGATATGGAAAGGGGCTTGAGAGCCTGAAGTTTCTCGCAACATATATAGCAAGTCTAGTAGTGAATGATCGATTTCGTAGATCTCTTCTGCACGGTGATCACGTAAAATATAGTTAATTTCAGTAAGGCTATGGAGCTCATATGTGCCATTTGACCAATAGCAGCAGCTCAGCTTTTCGTTGGTATGCAGGTTTATAAAATCTAAAGTACGATCTGAAGTAATATTACTACTTGCTTGAATTACTTGAGGAAGTACAGCTGATGTTAAAGCTGCAGCAGAACATCTTAAAAGATTGCGACGACTAAAGTCAGTCGAGTCATGCGACTCGGCAGATTCACCCACAATTTTCCCTTATTTAAATGCGTATAATTTTAATTCGCCGCATTATACAAGGAATTTGCGAAATTCCTATCTCGTTTGTAGATGTCTGGTCGAAAATTTACGACGCCCTGGTCATCAACCCAGGCCGTCATATAAGTGATGTGTATGGGTATAGGGTTGTCGAGTTTAACGGTTTTAGTTCTACTGCGATTGACGAGGAAATACAGATCATCTTTTGACCAGAGGTTGTTATTAGCTAGTAGTACTTCTGCAAGACCAAATGCATCTTCCACACGTATGCATCCATGGCTAAAGGCACGTTGACTGTGTGTAAAGAGGCTACGAACAGGGGTGTCATGTAAATATACGTTATATGCATTTGGAAAGTTGAATTTTATACGACCCAATGAGTTTTTTGCCCCTGGTTCTTGACGTATTCGCAATGGAGTACCAGTGAGATCCATACTTGACCAGTCAACTGTCTCTGGGTTTATCTCATGAGTTTGGTTATTAAATATACCTAACACCTTCATATTATGTTTAGTGAGATAATCGGGATCTTGCCGAATCATGGGTATTATTTCTTCGCTAGTAATTGAATTTGGTACGTTCCAATACGGATTTAATATGAGTTCAGTAAGTTCAGAGGAAAACACTGGTGTCTTATTTTTCCTTTTTCCTACCACAACGCGAGATTGATAAATAGTTTTTCCGTTCTCATTTACATATAACTGATATTCGGGAATATTAATTATCAAATGTAGATCTTGACTAAACTCTGGTAGATATCTTGAGCGCTCAAGGTTAAGCTCTAGCTGGTGAATGCGATCTGTAATTGGTCTATTAATTTCATATACTGTATTTTTTCCCAATATCCCATCTGCCTCTAATCCGTGACGACTTTGGAAATTGCTAATAGCTAATGCAATCGATTCATCTAATACATCACTGTGTAAATCTAATGTATCACTATGCATGTCATTGCCGGTGTAATCGCCATAAGCATGTAGTCGTTTTCTAAGTTTGATAATCTCCGGTGATTTATCGCCGATAGTAAATGATCTTTTATTCAAAACTATTGGTTCATATTCATCTTGTAATGAACGATATTTTTTCAACGCTAGAACTAGTTTTGAATGGCTAGGATTTATAGGCTGTAAATTTTCAAGTGCGATGGCTATGGCATGGTTGTCAATCGCTTCATTTAAAATTTCGATTAGAGAATATTCTTTATTTTCTACTGGGCTTGTTCCAATGTACTTGCCTTTTTCAAGGTGACTTGCAAGTTTTATATAGGCATGGGTAAAAGTTATGTCTGACTTATTCAAATGTTCTGTGTCATTTATTGTCGAACTTAAAAGGTACTGAATGGCATTTACATCATAATCAACAGGATTAAGACCAAAATCACCTGCATGCCGAATAATTTCAAATAGTTCTAGAGCATTGGCGTTATATTGCTCACCATTGCTCCAGATAAGATTGTAATTACGTAATTGATATAGCTTAATTACCTCATCCTTTAGAGACAAAGATGAGTTATTTAAAGCATAGATCAAACTAGTTTGTTGTGTATTACCTGGATCAGAAACATCAACAAGAGTGTTTTGGCTATTTGCGAGTATAGATGTAGAGCAAACTATACCGATCAAGCCAACAATAATTCTTGATAATAGAATTGTATTGGCCTTAATAGGAGCCCAATTAGCAGCTTTTTTCAACTGCATGTACATTCTCACCTTCCATCACGTGTTATTAATTTCTTCTTGTATTCAACTACTTACTTTATGTCGAAACACTTATGACTTCTTTGTTATAGGTCACAATCAATAGTAAAAAATAGGCTTCAGCTATATCGCAGCGCACTAAAAAATAATGAGATTTTCTCTATATAAAGACCCACCATTTCAGGGATTTATAACAATAGTTTTAGAAGTGTTTGAGCGAGCTTTATGAATTCTATTTTTATATAGAGCTATGACTATATTATTTAGCTAGCGCAATGCGAATTCCATATAAATACTGATAGAATTCAAAATTGATTAAAAATAAAAAAATTAAAGTATTGAGCTAATGAACATACATATATACAACACACTCGCTCGCACAAAAGAAGAATTTTTTCCCTCTGACCCTAAGCGAGTAACGATGTATGTGTGTGGACCTACTGTTTATAGTCATCCACATATAGGCAATGCACGACCAGCTGTCGTTTTTGATGTGTTTTATCGATTGCTCCAACTTGAATTTGCGAATGTCATCTATACGCGGAATATTACGGATGTAGATGACAAAATTAATGCTGCAGCAATAAATGAAAATGTTCCGATTGAAACAATTAGCACTCGCTATACACAGATCTATCATCAAGATATGGCAGAGTTAGGAGTATTGCCACCAACTATTGAGCCTCGAGTAACTGAGCATATGCCGCAAATCATAGATATGATTAAGCGGTTGATTGCAGCAGGGAACGCTTATGAAGCAGAAGGACATGTGCTCTTTCATGTGCCTTCATATTCTGAATATGGAAAATTATCGGGTCGTAATCAAAAAGAGATGATTGCTGGCGCACGTGTAGAAGTTGCACCATTTAAAAAAGATCCTGCAGATTTTGTTTTATGGAAACCATCGAGTAAAGACCAACCTTCATGGGAAAGTCCCTGGGGAGGAGGCCGTCCTGGGTGGCATATTGAATGTTCAACAATGATAGAACAACATCTTGGTGAAACAATTGATATTCATGGCGGAGGGCAAGATTTGGTTTTCCCGCATCATGAAAATGAAAGAGCACAAAGTACTTGTGTACATAGAGGTAAATTGTTTAGTCGCTATTGGATGCACAATGGTTTTGTAAATGTTGAACATGAGAAAATGTCAAAATCACTTGGAAATGTTTTATTGGTTCATGAAATACTTAAGCATGCGCCTGGAGAAGCAATACGCTTTACCTTGCTTGGCACACATTATCGTAGCCCATTAGATTGGACAGATGATGCGCTTAATCAATCGCGCAGGAATTTGGATCGCTTGTATGGTGCTTTAGAAGAGTTGCAAGATGTAAAAGTTGAAGTATCTGCTATAGATATCCCTGCTACGTTTATTGAGGCACTTAAAGACGATTTGAATACCCCTGCAGCTATAGCAGAGTTACATAAATTAGCCAAACAGGCTAATACTGTATCCAATGAAAAGTTACGAGAAAAAATTAAAAGGCAATTGTTAGCGGCAGGTAATCTGCTTGGCATACTACAACAAGATCCTGCCACATGGTTTCGTGGTATGGGTGATATCGATGAGGATGAGATCCAAGCTTTAATTGAATCAAGAGCTAATGCAAAAAAAGATAAGAACTTTAAATTGGCAGATCAAATTCGAGATCAATTAACTACGATGGGAATAGAAATCCAAGACCGATCAGATGGATCTTCGACTTGGAGAAAGACATGAATAAAGATTTGGAGAGCTAATATGAAAGATGTTATACAAGCTCAGGAAGATGAAGTAAAAACTAAAGGCTTTAGTGGCAAGCAAGTTTTGCTTATCGTATTGGTGACTTTACTGGTTGCAATTGTTTGCACATATGTTGTGTTGCAGCGCTATGTGTTTTTAAAAGAGTTTACTCCTGTCTCGCTTAGCGCATCTGAAACTCAAGAATTAAATCAAAAACTACAGGTGCTTGGCATTCAACCTGATACTCGTTCAAATACACTATCTACTGATACTGGTTTACAGGAAAAAGAGGAACCAAATCTTGAACCAGAACCATATAGTGAAGACCCTGAAAAGCGTAAAATTAAATTGAGCGAAAAAGAACTTAATGCCATGTTGGCGAACAACACTGATTTAGCTAAACGTCTGGCAATTGATTTATCTGAGAATCTTGCGAGTGCGAAGATGTTAATCCCTATGGATGAAGATTTTCCGATTTTAGGTGGCAAAACTTTGCGTGTGAATGCAGGTCTTGGAATATCTTTTATAAATGACAAGCCGGTAGTTATCCTAAAAGGTGTTAGCATTATGGGAGTACCAATTCCAAATGCATGGTTGGGAAATTTAAAAAATGTAGATCTTGTACAAGAGTTTGGGATGGAGAGTGGATTTTGGAAAACTTTTGCAGCAGGTGTGGAGTATGTAAATGTGCAAGATGGAATGCTGCAGATCAAACTTAAGGAGTAGTTGTTATAGGGCACAGGGTACTTTTAATAATGATGAATTTTGTTTTAATACGATGTGTAGTGTTTTTGAGATGCGTAATTTGCATGCACGTAAATGAGGATCGCAGAAAATGCCACGCATCGTATTAAAACAAAAGGCGTATTTTTAAAGGCGACCTGATGCGTGGGTTAGTACCACCGGACCCTGATGGCGGTGTATCAAGGGTTCAATATGCAGTTGTCTACGTGCCTAAGCGCAATCGAAATCGTTTTGCGGCAAATTGTGTAGAAATAAAATCCAGTGAGGAAGAGGCACTTGCAGCCTCAGATGATAAAAATAAACAGTTTGCAGCAAAGCTTTTAGGCCCCTCTAAGTCTTCCGAAGGGCAACTTATCTACTATTTAATCGAATGGTTAAAGCCAAATTAGGAGCAATATAATATAAATTTTTTCTCACGATTAATGAGTTTTATTTAAAATCCCACATTCCTAATTGTTTGCACATTTCTTGCAACATCGATTCGATTAGTTTGGTCATACTATAAATTCCAAAATTAAGAGAACGGTTATGAATAAGCTTAAACTTATTGGACCGATGATAATTGGAATAGCTGTGCTGATGCTATCTTCACAGTCTCATGCTGACGACGGGGTATATGGCTATCTCGGATATCATGAGTATCCATGGAATATTCTCATTGGTTACAGAGATTATGGCAGAGGTTATTACCCGCCTCGCCATCACTACTACAACGGATATCGTGGTTATGGGCGTCATAATTATAAGCGCCACTATCATTACAACCCCCATTATTATGGCTACAGACGAGGATACGGACATCACTATAAAAATCATTATGGCTACGGAAGAGGGTACGGGCATCGTTATAAACGTAATTATGGATACGGACGAGGGTACGGAAATTACTACCGACACTATAGACACTAATACAAATTCGGCATCATTAGTTTTGATGGTGCTTTTTTTTCATTAAGCAAAAGGAAGTTAGCTATGAGTAAAGCAAAAATGATTTGGCCACTCGTTATTGGTTTTCTTGCATTAGCGCTATGCACGCAAGTTCATGCAAGAGATTACAGGCATGGTAACTATTATGATTCAGGTCATATAGGGCATTACAATAAATACCGTACTTATTATGGTCACCATCGTAACCCCTACGGTAGATATCGTGCACATAACAAACATAATTATAAACAGCATCGAGGGTATGGATATGATAAACATGCTTACAAGCAGCGTGGACATAATCGTGAGTATGATCGCCGCTATCTAGGCTACGATCGACATCGAACCAATAGATATAATCGTTCTCATCGTTATGATAAACACGCATATACATATCGAGACCACAATCAATATCGTAACGGATATCATCGCGACTATGATAGAAAACACCATTCTCGAGATCGTCATCAAATGGATCATGGGAAACATGATCGTGGAGATGATATGAGATCAGACCGGCAGCGAAATCGCATGAACCAAGACCGAAGACAAACTAGAAGCGATTCAGATAGAAGAAGGGATTCAAACAGACGTGAAGACCGACAACGGCAAGTATCTCGACGCTAGTTGTAACTATTCATCTTATGTACAAAAGCGGTGTTCATTGCACCGCTTTTTTTTATGAGAATAGTCATATTCATTCCAATATATAGATTATTGATAAATATTCTAGAGCTTAGTAGCCTTAATCTACTAGAATGAGGTTCATGGATACTTCAACTATATATATAGAAGCTCCAGCTCGGTTGCATCTTGGATTTTTAGACTTGGAAGGAAGTTTAGGAAGACGTTACGGGAGTCTTGGGCTTACGCTCAATGGCATTGCAACCAAAATCAGAGTACATCGTGCGGATCAAATTGATGTTCTCAATGATCCATCTGGACGAGTGCAAAAATATGCGGAAAAGTTTTTTGCCCGCAAAGGGCTGGCTGGTGGCTGTCAAATTGAAGTCATTGAGCAGATTCTTGATCACTCTGGGTTAGGTTCGGGAACTCAGTTAGCGCTAGCTGTAGGTACTGCAATTGCAAAGCTCTATGAACTAAAGTGTAATAGCTCGGAAATTGCTGCGATACTTAATCGTGGTGCACGATCTGGAATCGGTGTAGGGGCATTTCAGCAGGGCGGATTTTTAGTCGATGCAGGAAGAGACACCAATAGCACTATTCCACCTATTATCTCGCGTATGTGTTTTCCATCAAATTGGCGCATATTACTGGTATTTGATTTAAACTACCGTGGATTGTATGGAAAAGATGAGCATACTTCATTTTCTGCTTTACCATCATTTTCTTCACAAATTGCAGCGTATTTGTGTCGACTAGTAATGATGCAGATTTTGCCCGCAATTAGTGAACAGAATATTGATATATTTAATCAGGGAATTCATGAAATACAAAGATGTTTAGGAGAATTTTTCGCGTCTGCGCAAGGAGGACGCTATACTAGTGTTTCTGTCGGCAGCGCTATGGCTTATCTTGAATCTTTGGGTATACAGGGTGTAGGGCAAAGTTCATGGGGCCCAACCGGATTTGCGTTTGTTGATAGTGAGACTCAGGCTCATACGCTCTTGCGAGAGCTGCAAACAAAGTTTAGTAGTAATCATGAGATACAATTTAAAATAGTATCTGGAAGAAACACAGGTGCAGTAATAGAACAACAAGACATCGTTTCTTTGTCAAACGCAATAAAGTCATAAAGCCAAACTACAAGAAGAACACAAGCTAACTTGTGTTTAGATTTTATTTGTTAATAATTTATCTTAAGAGAGAAAAATAATGGAAAAGCCATATATTCTACATATGTTCACCCCAGCAAAAAATTTAAGTCCATTCGATGTAAACATGGCGATAGATGCAGGTTGGGATAATGCAGTGGGCTATACCAATGTTGAGAAAGAAGAAGTACAAGCATTGGTTCAAGATGCAATATTTTCACGAGGTCCAACCGGAGTAAAGCGCACGGGGATATTTCTAGGCGGGCGTGATATGCATCTTGCGATGGATATGATGGAAATATGTCAAGAATCGATGGTGCCGCCATTTGAAGTTTCATGTTTTGCTGATCCCAGCGGTGCGTTTACTACTGCTGCTGGTATGGTGGCATGTGTAGAACAGGCATTAAGAGATAAATTTGATACTGATTTAAAAGGTAAGTGTGTAGTTGTTATGGGTGGAACCGGTCCAGTAGGATCTACCGCAGCTGTCCTTGCTGCCAAAGCAGGCGCCGATGTGAAAATAATGGGGCGTAAAAAAGATAAATCACAACGAGTAGCCGCACTATGTAATAGCGAATACGGAGCAGATTTAATCGGCATTAAAGGTGAGGCCAACGATATGATCGATGGTGTGATACAAATTGCAGATGTTGTCTTAGCCGCTGCCGCCGCGGGTGTGCAAGTCATTTCTGAAAAACACATCGAGACTTCGGGTGGTTTAAAAGTAGCTGCTGATGTCAATGCTGTACCACCTTCAGGCATTGCTGGTTTAGATTTAATGGGCGACTGTGAGCCTATAAAAGGCTCAAAGAGTGGGGCGGTAGGGATTGGAGCATTGGCGATCGGCAATGTTAAATATCAAACTCAACATAAGCTTTTGCAAGAAATGCGTGATTCTGACAAACCCATCTATCTACACTTCGAGCGTGCATTCGAGATAGCTAGGGAGATTGTGCAAGGATAAGCATATATATCTCGTCGTTGCCACATCGGGCAGAGCCATTGCCCAAGCGCTTAAAGCAGGTGGACACACTGTAGCCGTAGTCGATGGATTTGCAGATATGGATACTTGTGTTGCAGCAGAAGTCTGTAAAAAAATTCCACGCACGAAATTTGGCCTTGATGCATGCGAAGTTTTGCAAACAATTGATAAATTGCAAAACCAATATATGTTTGATGGGTTATTGTATGATGCTGCTCTAGAATCCAATCCTGATTTGCTTGATGCTATTCCTATTGATAATGTGATTGGAAATTCAAGTCAGTCTCTTCGACAATGTAAAGATCCAAAAGTCTTTTTCTCTACTTTAGACCAATATGCAATACCATATCCAGAAATTAGCTTTAAGCCTATCCAAGATTTAGCAGACACTTGGTTAATTAAACATGCAATGAGTTCAGGTGGATTTGGGGTTAGTGTTTATCCGAAAGGGATTGATTCAGATCAAGAAGTATATTTTCAGAGAAAAATCAATGGTATTAATATTTCATTAACATTCCTTGCTAATGGCCTTGAATTAAAACCACTGGGCTTTAATACATTGTGGTGTGAAGCACTTGGCGAATGTACTCCATATGCTTATTCAGGCGCAATTAATAGGGTTGATTTAACAGAACAACAACAAGATTCAGCAATTAATTATGCAACGACACTTAGTCGTGAATTTAAATTGGTAGGTTTAAATAGTATTGATTATATTTTAATAGATAATTGTATTCGCGTGCTCGAAATAAATTCACGTATACCTGCAACATTTGAATTATATGAAACGAAGCAAGGTGATTTGATTAGAGAGCACATCGAAGTATGTATGACAGCTAAATTTGCGTCATCTCAAAGAAATCAACTTTTGCGAGCCCATACGATCGTCTATGCGCCTGAATTAATTCATGTGCCAACAAATTTCGCATGGCCTTTGTGGACTGCAGATCGCCCACATCCAGAAGAGGTGATCCATAAACATCAACCCATATGTAGTGTATTTGCTGGAGGTAAAAATGTAGCCCAAGTGCGCGAGATGATACATACTCGCAAAAAAACAATTATTAAAAAGTTAACTATAGCGAATAAAAATTATAATAAATAGATAAGGGAATTAAAGATGGCGAATATCAGTGTTAATGAACTCGCAAAACCGTTAGTGCAAAAGCTCATGTCTAAGAGTGATGCCTTAAGAATAAAAGTAGGGCAATTTTCCAACGGCGCTACTTATATCGATGCTGGAATAGATTGTGTAGGGGGACTCGAAGCCGGTAGGATAATTGGTGAAATTTGTATGGGAGGATTAGGTACGGTAACACTATTTCATGCAACAGCGGTCAGCGATTGGCCATTATCACTGCATGTACATACCTCTCACCCAGTGTTGGCATGTCTAGCGAGTCAATATGCAGGCTGGAGTTTATCACATGAAAAATTTCATGCCTTAGGTTCAGGTCCTGGACGTGCTATGGCTCTAAGAGAACCTATATTTGAAGAGCTGGGCTATCAAGACAAATGCGATACCGCTACGTTCGTGCTTGAAGTAGACCAACTACCACCAATCGAGTTGATCGATAAAATTGCCGATATTTGCAAGTTGGCGCCCGCTGCATTGAATTTTATTTTTACTCCTACTCGTTCGATTGCAGGTTGTATGCAAGTCGTATCTCGTGTCTTAGAAGTAGCAATGCATAAAACTCATGAGCTAGGATTCCCCTTAGATAATGTCTTAGATGGCTCAGCAAGTGCGCCTTTATCTCCGCCCATACCCGACTTTGTCGAAGCCATGGGTCGTACAAATGATGCCATTTTATTTGCTGGTAGAGTACAACTGTTTGTTCAAGGCGATATTGCTGCAGCTGAAAAACTTGCACAAGAGCTACCTTCTAGTGCGTCACGTGACTATGGGAAACCATTTGCGCAGATCTTTAAAGACTATGAATATGACTTTTTCAAAATCGATCCAATGCTTTTTAGTCCAGCATCCGTAATGGTTACTGCAGTAGACAGTGGTAAGACTTTTCGAGGTGGAAAACTAGATCCTGGCTTATTGGACAAATCTTTTTCTTAGTAATGTCAAGACATATTGCAATTTTCACTGACGACCCTGGTTGGCATGGTGCAGAATTACACAAAGCATTTAGCATCAAAGGCTATAAATGCACAAATGTTTCCTTAACTGACTGCAGCTTTGAAATAGGTATTGATAAAAAAAGTTTATTGATACCTGGTTTCGAGGAGTGCCCGCCGGATGGTGTATTTGTACGTGGTGTACCCGGTGGTTCCTTAGAAGAAGTAGTTTTTTATCTGGATATTCTGCATGCACTGCGGGTACTAAATGTTCTTGTTTACAATGATGCGCGTGCTATTGAGCGTAGTGTAGATAAAGGTATGACTAGTTTCTTGCTGGAACAAGCAGAAATTTCGACTCCAGCTACTTGGATTGGAAATAATGTTCATAAAGCATATTCATTTATACGTAATCAGTTAGATCTTGGTTATAAAGTAGTTGCGAAGCCACTTTTTGGTTCTCAAGGTAAAAATCTACAGTTAATTGGCAAACCAGATGATATTGCTGATTTTACGATTTATAACAAAATCTATTACCTGCAACGTTTTATCAAGACTGGATCGAACGACGCCCATGATTGGCGGTTATTTGTTATTGGAGATCAAGTGATTGCTGCCATGAGAAGAGAGAGTAGCGACTGGATTAGTAATGTAGCCAATGGCGGGAAATGTTATCCAGCAGTAATGGATGACCAGTCTACTAAAATTGCTAAAGACGCTGTGAGAACGGTCGATATGTACTACGGTGGTGTAGACATGATGCGTGACATTAATGGCAAATTATGGATAACGGAGGTGAATAGTATACCCGCTTGGAAAGGATTGCAGAGTGTTAGCAATACTAATGTCGCAGAACTGCTTGTTGAGCATTTTATAACTTGTTTAAATGCACGATCCAATTTCGATGTAGCAAGTTAATGTGAATAAATTTATTTCTTCAATTGCCTAGTTTTAATTGAAAACTATGAGCTTATTTCAAATCTCTTAACTTTTATTAAGCTTCGCGGCAGTATTTGCGTATCTAAACTATAGATTTATAAAGTTACCAACCACAATTGGAATTATGTTGTTGAGTTTGGTTTTATCTTTAGCGCTTATTTTATTTGGGGAAATAGGTGTTACTTTAGAAGATCACGCGACGAAGATTGTCAGCAGTATCGATTTTAATCAAGCATTGTTACACGGCATGTTAAGTTTTTTACTATTTGCTGGCGCATTACACGTCAATATTAATGACTTAAGAGAGCAAAAATGGGTAATAGGTACACTTGCAACGATAGGAGTGATTATTTCAACATTCATCATAGGCACGAACATTTATTATTTGATGCAATGGTTAAACATACCGGTTGCATATACATATTGCTTAGTTTTTGGTGCGCTGATCTCTCCAACCGATCCCATTGCTGTGATGGGCATACTAAAAGTTGTTGGGGCACCTAAGACATTAGAAACAAAAATTGCTGGAGAATCATTATTTAACGACGGTGTAGGTGTAGTTGTATTTCTTGCATTACTTAGTGTAGCAACAGGTAGTGGTGAAATGACAACTTCACATATTGTTGGTCTGTTCGCTCTTGAATCTATTGGCGGAGTGCTTTTTGGTCTTGGTTTGGGCTTTGTCGGATTTCTAATGTTGCATGGAGTAGACAATTATCAAGTTGAAGTGTTAATTACATTGGCATTAGTTTCGGGTGGCTATACCTTGGCTGAAGCTACGCATGTTTCCGCTCCCATTGCAATAGTTGTGGCAGGATTATTTATTGGTAATAAAGGCAGGATGCTTGCGATGTCAGATAACACTCGTGAACGGTTAGATGATTTCTGGGAATTAATAGATGAAATTTTAAATGCTGTATTATTCTTATTGATTGGTTTAGAAATCTTAATCCTTACTTTTACAAAGCAATTCATGGTTGCAGGCTTGTTTGCTATTCCAATTGTGTTGTTTGCAAGATGGGTATGTGTGGGTACACCTATTCAAATTATGAAAAAATTTAGGACATTTTTCCCTATGCGACAACAATATTAACGTGGGGAGGGTCTGCGCGGTGGAATCTCTGTAGCCCTTGCCTTATCAATTCCTCCTGGGCCAGCTCGTGAACCGTTGCTGGTTATTACTTATTTTGTGGTTGTTTTTTCAATCCTCGTTCAAGGACTTACGATTAAGAAAGTCTTGGCCTTGACACAATAATAATAATCATGCTGATTAAAACTATTAACTGAAATTTGTAGAACTTTAAGTTAATAGTTTATCCCCAAAATAGCTAATAACCTCATTGTTTGAGAACCTGCCGCTAAATCTAATGTCATTTTAGTAATGACTGTAGTTAATCCATTCCAGGTAATATCAAATAGACTATCACTATTGCCATAAACCAATGTAATTTATATAGCCATTCGCCAATCCTGAAAAATATCTCTGAATGAGGATGGGTGGGAATTGCTTGAGTCAGATTTATTGTGAAATAATTTGAGGTTAAAAGTGATACTAAAACTGACTACATTTTTACGTTTATTAAAACTTGATGTGTATACCTTTTAACTCATTGCAAATAATTATGTTAGGTTTTTAAAAAATTTTAGGCCCATGGATGAGTTAAATTCTTTGCACCAAAAACTATTCGATCTATATAAACAAGCATGTTGGTTAGATGTTCGGGCAATCAAACCTGGAAATGTTGGGTTCCATTCAGGTTCTGATGAATTGCTGGTAGAGGATTTTCTGCGCAGTGCGGAGGCCAGTGTAGAGCCCTTGGTGACACCCAAACTTGAATTGGGTGAGCGTATTTATCATGCTGTTCGAGCGACACATCAGACCGTGGGTACTAATACAAATCTCGGTATCATTTTACTGATCTCGCCATTAATTCAGGCCAGTCTTATCAGATTGTGTGAACAGTCACTCGAGGACTCCTTGAGAGCGGTCTTAGAGAAATCTACTGTCAAGGATGCAAGACATGTCTATCAAGCAATTCGTTTAGCAGAACCCGGGGGGATGGGCTTGAAAAAAGATCAGGATTTATCTGAAGAACCAACTGTAACTCTCTTAAATACAATGAAAATTGCAGCTTCATGGGATCGAATTGCTGATCAATATTCAAACAATTTTTATGATATTTTTCATTTTGGAGTTCCGCGATACGCTGCCTTGTTAAAACGGTGGCAAGATGAGCGTTGGGCCACTACAGGATTATTTCTGAGCTATTTGGCGCAATTCCCAGATAGCTTGATTGAGCGTAAATATGGAATGTTAAAAGCACGAGAAATTAGTGATATGATCACCCCGCTTGAGAAGGAGCTCTGCCGTTCGGACACACCGGGTAGGTACGAAGCGCAATTACTGAAGATTGATGGCCATCTCAAGCGTGACCGAATCAACCCGGGAACCACAGCGGATCTTACGGTGGCTAGCATATTTGCGGCTGGCTTAGGGTAGTTGTGAGGCGGTGGCAAGGGTCAGTTCTTTGCACACGATAATCCAGGGAGGATATAAGCGGACGTATTGTCTGCAGTTTGTCGACAAACTAAAAATGAAAACAGGAGAAAATAATGGCATTAATTAACAAAACAATGGTCGGAGAGTCACTCGTAAATGATAACGACCCTTCCGGCACGATGGCAGAGATTGCGCACATCGACTTAATGATCGGACCGCGTGGATCTGCAGTCGAGACTGCATTTTGTAATGGCTTGGTGAACAATAAAGACGGCTTTTCGACTCTTCTGGCTGTTATTGCACCAAATTTGCCTACTAAGCCAAACACTATCATGTTCAACAAAGTCACCATCAAAGGTGCTGAGCAAGCAGTACAAATGTTTGGTCCTGCTCAGATGGCAGTTGCTAAAGCAGTTGCTGACTGTGTTGAAGATGGCACCATTCCAGCGGACGAAGCAGATGACGTATTCATATGCGTAGGTGTCTTCATTCACTGGGAAGCAAAGAGCAACGAAGCTATTTATGAAAACAACTACAAAGCAGTAAAAGAATCGATAGAGCGCGCGGTTAAAGACGAGCCTAAAGCATCAACTGTTGTTGCACAAAAAGATAGCGCGGAGCATCCTTTCAAGGGCTTCTAAGCATTTTTTAAGGTAAAGCATGAAATGCCTCGGCCAGTCCGAGGCATTTTTTTTGGCGAGCACACATTTCTTATATAATGCCAGGTGCAAAAGTTTCTAGTATTCAAAATCAATTTTTTAATATGCAATGTCTTGATTGTGAAAAAGAAGTTGGCAGTCAACTGACCAATGAACATCTATTCGCTTGTAGTGGACTAACACTACAAGAGTATTCCATACGTCATCACTTACCGTTAGATCTGTTACTAAACGCAGAACAGATTAACCAGGTGGATGATATTTCTGCCTATCAACAACCAAATAAAATCACTAATCGACTTGTGCAGGACATCATTGCTGGATTGCATATGGCGCAGGCAATGAAAAGAGAAGGTGAATTTACGGTTATCAGTTTAGGAGTACGTAGGCTCGAACAATTGCTTTGGTACCTGAAATCATTGCAGTCAGTAGGGTTTCAATATAGGCAGGAATATTTTTATGAAAATGCGAGTCATCGAGTGATCGCTAAAAATAGTTTGAAAGTACCAACAGTGTATTTGCCGCCCATGATTGTCCACTCTTCAGCGGAATCATTTTTACAGCAAATCACTGTGTTAATTGCGCATATTGGAGAAATTCATGCAGGGTATTTGTTTATTGATTTTCCTCTATGTGAGGATGCAATAAGAGTCGAAGATGAACTCGCACGTAACTATCAAATTCGCTTAAAGCATCTTTCTGAATCCGTATACAAAAATGGACAATTGGTCAGATGTGAGACGCTAGAAGATACTGCACGTTTGTTACATCTCATTTCTACGCACCTTAAGGAAATTCCTAATGCGTGTGAGAGGTTTTTTGAGTCACATGATCAAGCAACTGTAGTTAAAGAGCTAGTATTTGATTCAGCACATTTTATTACAGATCATCCTGACAAATGCGTTAATTTACATGGTGGTCGTTATGCAATAAATGTCAAAATTAAAGATCATATCGATGCGCTTACTGGTTTTGTCGTTGACTATGGATATTTAAAACGCATTGTTAAGCAAAAAATTGTTGACGATTTAGATCATCATAATTTGAATTATGTAGCACCAGAATTGTGTTGGCGATCTAGTACAGAATTACTGAGCATCTTTATTTGGGAAAGATTGATAGAATATCTTCCAGGACTCACAGAGTTACAAATTTTTGAAACATCACAATCACATTGTTGTTATAAGGGACCTAGCTTACAAGAGCTACAAACGCATGGGCGCAGCGCATTATTAAAATATTTTACTTCAGAAGATTTAGGTAAATCGCAACTGCGCACTTTATTGAGTAAAGATATACAACATCGATTAAAAGTTATTGGCTGAGAGACTCTAGATCGCTTGTTGTGATCATTTTATTATGCAGCGCAGTTGAAAGTAGCGCACCTGCAGCACCTAATGTTTTCAGTTTATATAAATCATTGATGTTCCTTACTCCACCACCATAGTAAGTATTGTGAGCTTGAAATAAAGCATGGTGATTTAATTGAGAAGGTATATTAATTCCATCATTGGCACCTACATGATCAAGATTTAAAATTAGTATATCTGTTGGCCATTGATCGTCTGCCAGCAAAAGATCCTTTGGGCCTAAAATTGCTCCTGATTTATAATCAATAGAAAATATAAAGCGATGATGCGCATAAATATTCATTAACGAGATAAATGTAGATATTGATTCAATTGACTCTGTAGATAGAATTATTCGCAATGAATCAAATTTAGGATTTTCTAAATAATATTTTATTAATGAAACCCCAGTATCTAGCCATATTTCAAGTTTTGGATACACTTTGCATATCGACTCAATAATATCTACATTATCACTTTGATGTTGTAGTGCATCTAAATCAGCAATGTAAATTCTTGTGAAGGCATAGAGATTTAAAAAACATTTAATAGTTTCAATAGGATTAGAAGATGGGCATAAATGCGAATTTATTGGCAAATAGTTTTTTCGATCCCCCTTTTTTGCATGCACAACTAAGCCTCTAGAAAGATCAAGAACTGGAATAATTTGCATCATAGGTCAGTATGAATATTTTAATTTTTGAGTATATCACTGGTGGTGGAATGATAGATTGTGTATTACCTTCATCATTAGTTCGGGAAGGCGACTTAATGCTTAAAGCATTAGTGAATGATTTTGAGGCCCTGCCTGATACTAATGTAAGCGCACTACGAGACTATCGCTTGAGTAATAAATTAATATCTGCAAATGATATTATTATTAGACCAGAGCAAAGTTATATTGAGAAGCTTGAAAAGCTAACAAAACATATTGATGCTTTGTTAATAATCGCACCAGAAACTAATCGCATATTAGCCTCACTGTGTGAAAGATATTCAAATCAAGCGTTTACATTGTTAAACAGTAATGTAGAAAGTATTCAGCTAACAAGTAATAAGTATGATACCTTTAAGTACTTGCAAGCATATAGTATTGCACAAATACCAACCTATTTATCAAACGAAATAGAAGCTTTACATACTGATCAATTTGTAATGAAACCAATTGATGGGGTAGGTTGTGAGAATTTATCTTTGCTGCATAGCCGAAATGATCTGGAACATGCTCTTGCGCAACATTCAGACCAGGAATTTATTATCCAACCGTTTGTTCAAGGTGAACACGCAAGCTTAAGTTTAATATGTTGGGATGGGGAATGTTTGTTATTAAGTTGTAATGAACAATGTCTGATTGAACAGAAAGGAGGTTTAGTCCTAAAAAAATGTAAAGTCAACGCTTTTGAGAAGAGCCAATTCAAACCATTTAGCAAAAAATTAGTACAAGTTTTGCCAAGTTTACGAGGCTATATAGGTGTTGATATTTTAATAACAGATAATGAAATCTTATTAGTAGAAATTAATCCTAGATTAACCACATCATATGTTGGTCTTAAATGTGCATTGGGCGTTAATCCAGCTGGATTAATCTTGGATTGTTTTAAACATCATCAGTTACCAAGATTGAATAGCACGATGAAAAATAAAATTACAGTAGATCTAGAGACAAATCGTGCTGCCTAATAGTGTTGTAGGTTGGGATATCGGAGGTGCTCATGTAAAAGTTGCGTTAGCCACTACTGCTGAGTCTATATCTAAAGTGTGTCAATTGTCATGCCCACTATGGCTTGGAATAGATCAGTTACACGCATCTATGCTTATTGTTCAGAAGAATTTCGATTTTTCGAACACTACGCATGCAATAACTATGACAGGAGAGTTGGTAGACCATTTTAGTAATCGAAAAGATGGTGTCGTTAAGCTTATTAAGGAGATAGAAAATAATTTGCAAGGTGTGCAGATTAGTTATTTTGCAGGGGATAAAGGCTTTTTAAGTTCTGATCAAGCTATAGATGCGCATGAAGAAATTGCATCAGCAAATTGGTTGGCAAGTGCCAAGTACATCGCCACACGCATAAGTGATGCTTTGTTTGTTGATATAGGTAGCACAACAAGCGACATTGTGAGAATAAAAGATCACAAGGCAATTTTTGATGGCTATTCTGATGCAGAAAGACTCTATGCAAGAGAATTAGTTTATTGTGGAGTAGTTCGAACACCAATTTTCGCACTTTGTAAGTCAGCGCCAATCAAAGATAGATTTATCCCCGTTATTAATGAGTGTTTTGCGAATTCCGCTGATGTTTATCGGCTTACAAATGAGCTACCAGAATACGCAGATATGAGTGAAACTTTAGATGGTCGCAGCAAAGATGTTGTAAGCAGTGCTACTCGACTGGCGCGAATGTTTGGTTACGATGCTAACATAGAAGAGTTATCTATTTGGCAGCATGTTTCAGAATATATACGTGAACAACAATTGCAATTGATTATTAATGCTTGTCGCAAGCAGCTTTCTAAATTTTCACAGCCATTAAATATTCCAATTATTGGCGCAGGGGTGGGGCGATTTCTTATTGAAGAAGTCGCACAACGATTTAATCGTCGATATATCGATTTTGAAAGTCTATGTAAATTTAAAAAGGCAAATAATGAAATCAATATAGGGGATTGTGCGCCTGCAGCTTCTGTTGCATGTTTAGCCTATCAGAGATTTTATACATGACTGATCTGTTGATTGAAGATCTTACGTATCATTCTGATAGCACTATACTGTTTGACAAAGTTGCAGATGAGCCATGGTCTGTTTTTTTAGACAGTAACCAACCAGCAAGTGCACAAGGGCGATATGATATTATAGTTGCAAGACCAACTCTACGTATAACAACCAAAAACTATAAAACAAAAATTCAATCATGGTCAGAATGCTTTACAGTACCAGATGATCCTTTTGCTGTACTTAAAGAGCAGCTTTCAGTTGCTAGGAAGAATAAAAATAAGCTTCCATTCATTGGAGGAGCGCTTGGGTACTTTAGCTATGACCTTGGCCGATATATAGAAAAAATTCCTTCTATATCTATTGATGATTTGGCTTTGCCAGATATGGTTATGGGAATTTATTCATGGGCCTTAATTGTTGATCATAAGAAAAAAAGATCTAGTTTGGTAGGAGATAAATCTGATGTAAAAACACGAAGAAATTGGAATGACATAACAAAATTATTTACATCAAAATCCTCATCTATCAAACGTTCTGAATTTAAAGTTAAGAGTCATGTGAATTCTAATATGACACAAGAATCGTACAATAATGCCTTTAAAAAAATAAAAAAATATATACGTGAGGGGGATTGCTATCAAGTCAACCTCGCACAACGTTTCAGTGCTAAGGTCGAAGGTGATCCTTGGTTAGCTTATCAAGAATTGAGGGATATTAATCCATCACCTTTTAGTGCTTATATGAATTATCCAGATTTTCAAATTCTTAGTAATTCACCAGAACGGTTTTTATCTGTAAGAGAAAGACTTGTGCAAACAAAACCAATTAAAGGAACACGTCCGCGTTCAAAAAACAAAAATAAAGACAAATCTTTGATACAAGAGCTCATTAATAGTAAAAAAGATCAAGCAGAAAATGTAATGATCGTAGATCTGTTACGTAATGATATTAGTAAAAATTGCGAGCTAGGCTCTGTGCAAGTACCAAGACTATTTGATATAGAAAGTTTCCCAAATGTACATCACATGGTTAGCACAATTGCTGGAAAATTAAGAGGCCAAAGGTCTGCTATTGATCTGTTGCGTGGTTGTTTCCCTGGTGGCTCTATCACTGGTGCGCCTAAATTACGTTCTATGGAAATTATTGAGGAATTGGAACCACATCGTCGAGGTATTTATTGTGGTTCGATAGGGTATATAGGGTTCGATGGCACTATGGATACAAACATTGCAATCCGTACTATCTTACATAAAGCTCAACATATGTATTTTTATGCCGGCGGTGGAATTGTGCATGACTCTGATGTGACTGCGGAATACCAAGAAACTTTCGATAAGGCGACTGCAATGATGGATTTACTTAACCAAGGTAGAACCTATGCCATGGGTCATTAAGATTGGAGGAAGTCTTTATAATAGTGAGTATCTTGTTAAGTGGTTGAATACTTTAGGCAACTGCAATAAACAAAATATTATTATTGTGCCTGGAGGAGGCCCATTTGCCGATCAAGTACGTTTAGTTGACCAACAATACGGACTTGATCAAGTTCTCGCGCATAATATGGCGGTTCTCGGCATGCAACAGTTTGGATATTTAATGGCTTCACTCTGCCCCAAGCTTTGTATAGCGGAAACAAAAGAACAAATACACGCATGCTGGAATCAAGCAAAAGTAGCCATTTGGGAGCCCTACGATATGGTTCGTCGATATTGTAAGTTAGAAAAATCCTGGGATGTAACATCGGATAGTCTTGCAGCTTGGTTAGCAAGTTTTTTATCGGTAGATCATCTGCTATTTGTAAAATCTTCCGAGATAACTTTAGCTAAGCCAACGATAGCCGAACTTGCTAATCAATGCTGTATTGATCCTGCTTTGCCTAGACTGCTTGCGGAGATGAATATCTCAATACATTTTATGCATAAGACGCAAGTAGATGAGTTTAATAAGTTGCTGATTAATTGTTGATTATCTTTAATTAAACACTTAAACCGTGTTTTCATGGTGTGGTAGTCTATAAAATACATCTAAATGGCAAATAAAAATTAATGTTTTCTGGATTAGTCAATACGCTTTCACGTGTAGTCACACGTTTTCCAATTTTAATCATTATATGCATGCTTACTCTAGTTGTTGCATGTAGCTTACATATTAAGACTCTAAATATTGATGCATCTCCAGATTCACTCATGCTAGAGAGTGACCCCGACCTTAAATACTATCGAGAAATACATCGACACTATGGTACTGATGAATACATTATTGTCGGTTTTAAACCAAAGTCTGAGATTTTAGATAAAGACACTATTGCTTTTATAGAAAATATTGCGAATAAGTTTAAAGATATTAAAGGTGTATCGGGTGTTACAGCTATTAGTAATGTTCCATTACTACTGCAGATTGAAAGAGATAAAAATACAGGTGCAACAAAGTTTGCAAATTTATTGTCACCACAAGTCGATATAGTCAAAGCACGCCAAGAATTTACTACAAGTCCTATATATTTGGACAATCTAGTAAGTAAAGACCTAAGTACTACGGCAATAAAGGTTGATATTCAGAAGAATCAAGAATTAATTAATTTATTGCAACGAAAATATGTATTACTTGAAAAAAAAGAATCTAAATTATTAGATAGAAATGAATTATCAGAGCTTGAAAGTATACGCAGCAGTATTTCTACAGAAAGACAATTAATTAATGAGCGTTATAAAGATGTACTTTCTTCAGTGCGTAATATTATATTGAATGTAACAAATAAGGGCGAGTTTTATTTGGCGGGAGCCCCCTTGATTGGCAGTGATATGAAGGTTTTCGTTATACAAGATATCAAGGTTTTTGGCTTTGCAATTATAATCATAATGGTATTGGTGTTATTTATTTTTTTTCGATCGCTGACGTGGATATTTTTGGCTTTAATATGTGCGATATTGAACGTTTTATTAGTTGCAGGAATTACAGCATTAATAGGATTTCAACTAACAATCATATCTTCAAACTTTGTTGCATTGCTTATTATATTTTCAATTGCATTATCGATACATATCATCATTCGTTATCAAGAAACACAGTCCCTATATCCAGATAATAGTGTTGATGAAAATTTAAAAACAACAATATCACAAATTATAACACCGTGTTTTTACATGGTCATAACATCAGCTATAGCATTTTTCTCTTTGGTCGTTAGTGATATTAATCCTGTAATAATATTTGGATATATGATGATTTTAGGCCTTTTTTGTGCGTTTTTACTCACATTTACTGTATTACCATCGTTAATCAAATTAATCGAACCAAAATCTAAGCATTTCCAAAGAGACAAATCCGCAGCTTTTCTTAAAAACATTCTTAATGTAATTGTTAGTAATAAAGCATTAACAATAATCATACTAATTGGAATGTTTATTTTGAATTTAGTCGGAATAAGTCAGCTAACTGTTGAGAATCGATTTATTGATTATTTCAAAAAGACAACTGATATTTTTCAAGGCCTAGAATTAATTGATCAAGAATTAGGTGGCACAGTACCTTTAGAAGTAATATTAGAAGCAGCACCCGAAATAGAAAAGGATCTAGAAGAGGAAGAGGATGAAGAATTTGGTGATTACTTAGCTAGCCTTGAGGGATCACAAGATGACTTCACCGCAAATAGTTATTGGTATAATCGTAGTGGCATCAGGAAAATTAATAAGATGCATAATTACCTTGAAGGTTTACCTCAAGTTGGAAAAGTACTATCACTTGCCAGTACTGAGGAGGTTTTTCGTACTATAAATAAAGGTGAGCCACTAGAGGATTTTCATTTATCTCTAGTCTACTCGAAGATACCTGAAAATATAAAGCAAGTGCTGATCTCACCATATGTTTCCAATGATGGAGATCAGGCACGGATATTGGCGCGCATTAAAGACTCGGATCACACATTAATTCGAAACGATTTACTGAACAAGATCAGAGAAGATTTAAATGAAGGCTTTGTGAAAAATGGAGAAAAGGTTCGTATAACGGGAATTAGTGTATTGTACAATAATGTTTTGCAAAGTTTATTTCGTTCTCAAATTCTTACATTAGGTACAGTCTTTATATGTATTCTAATTATGTTGACCGTCCTATTCCGTAGCCTAAAATTAGCCATAATTGGCACATTGCCGAATATATTTACTGCCTTGTTTATTTTGGGGCTCATGGGTGTATTTGGTATACCCTTAGACATTATGACTATTACTATTGCAGCAATCACAATTGGTATTGGGGTTGACTACGCAATACATTATATTCATCGCTATAAAAAAGAATATGCGATAAGTAATGACAGCTATCAAGCTATTTATAAGTCTCAAACAACTGTAGGCAAGGCACTTTATTTTACATCTATTACAATTACTCTTGGTTTTATTATTTTGGTGTTATCGAATTTTGTACCTTCTATTTACTTTGGATTACTTACCAGTATTGCGATGCTGGTATCATTGTTTGCAACGTTTAGTATTATTCCATTGTTACTATCAACAATGAAACCTCTTAAAGCAGTTGATTTGCTTGAAGAATAATAGAATCAACTAATAAACATCAGCTTGTATATCTTTATAATTACTGCTACCGCTTATTTGTATTAAGTTTGTCCCATCTCGATTAATACGCCAAAGGCCAAATTTTTTGTCTTCTCGAAAACGCAAGCGGTGAAAATAAAGCTGTGATGAGTCTGGGCTCCATCGTGGTAGGGTATTTACATGACCATCATTTAATAGTTCGATGGTTTCACCACCTTTAGCTGGGGTAATTCGTAAAGCCCATTTGCCTAACAGCCAATACAGAGGCATTACTTCAGTTTCAAATGTTATCCACTTGCCATCAGGCGACCAATCAGTGCCATGATCACGGCGTTCATCGAATGTTAGTCTTTTCTCACTACTTCTATCCGAATTGGCAGTAAATATTTTTAGGCGATTTAATTTAGAACCGCTGTAATCCATTGGGAAATGCACTGTACACAAGCTTAGCGCCATCTGGCGACCAAGAAGATGGGTCTAGGTAAAGGCTGTCTCGCTTAGAAGTACGGACAGGATTTTTGCCACTGGAATCTGTGATGTACAGGCGCCATAAACTATTTTTACTGGATGCAGCCAAAACAATTTTTGTGCCATCTGGCGACCATTCGGCTACACCTTGTGTATACCAGCCATACGATCCACTGGTTATCAACATAGTTGCATTTTTTCCATCTAAATTGATTTGCCAAAGAGAACTTTTTTCATAAGTGCTTTCATCAGTCCCTTTTGGTGATCGATAAAACAACACTTTTGTTTTATTAGGAGAAACCCTGGGCCACCAGCTTTCGTATTTATTATTGTCAGTAAGTTGAATAGGATTAGAACCATCAACCTCAGATGTCCATATTTCTAAATTACCTGCACGATTCGAAGCAAAAATTAGCCTGGAACTAGTTCCAGCTTTATGAGATGCAGTTTTAACGCGCTTCTTTTTAACAATAGTTTCCGAATGTCTTTCATTAGTGTGAATTTTCTTTCGTGTTGCTGATTTCTTTACAGGTGTGCCACATGCCGATATTTGAGTGAATAAATACACAAATAAAATGAATATCGAAATTAATTTTATTATAAGTTTAATTTTCATTTTTTTAAAATTAATCATAATCTATATGAATTAAATACTATCTGGATGAGCCTGGTCGCATATGTGTGTATCAGTACTAGTTTCAATTTGTATAGTGGGGTGTGCGATACCGAAGTGATTTTGTAAATCTGTGCATAATTTATGTAGAAAATGATCATCAATATGACTTGTGTCGCGAACAATATGTGCAGTCAATGCAACTGATGTTGTGCTCATGCCCCATATGTGTAAATCATGTATTTCTTTTACACCGTCTTGTTCAAGAATGAAATTTTTAACTGCATCAGGGTCGATGCCTTTAGGAACGCCATCCATTGCTAAATTGAAAGAGTCTTGTAATAAATCCCATGTACTTATAATAATAACTACAACAATTAACAAGCTGATTGCCGGATCTAGCCAAAGGATACCAGTAAGCATAATTATAATACCTACGACAACAACACCAAGCGACACACCTGCATCTGCAGCCATGTGAAGGAAAGCAGCCTTTATATTTAAATCTTGATCTTTATTAGGCATGAACAAAAGAGCAGTGATTGAATTAACCACAACTCCTAGTCCAGCCACATGAATAATTGTTATAGAATCTACTTGTAAGACAGAATGAAATCGGCCAATAGCTTCCCAAGCAACAACCCCCATAGTCATCAATAATAATAATGCACTTATGAGTGCAGCAAGTATCGTGCCGCGACGTAAACCATAAGTCATTGTAGGGGTGGGTTTACGTTGTGCTAAATACGTAGCACCCCAAGCAAGCAAAAGAATTAATACATCTCCAAGATTATGGCCAGCGTCAGCAATTAATGCTAAGGAATTTGAGATAATGCCAAAAATTGCTTCGTATATAATGTAAACAATATTAAGTGCGATACCGATAGCAAAAATAGCGGTATAGTTTTTTGGACTTGGATGACTGTGTGAATGTAGCATGAGTAAGTTAAGTCTTATTTACTTGCTAAAGCATAGGTAGTCATTTTAGCTGCAAGACTTCCCTAGTTTTGTTCCTGCAATACATGAATGACTTTATTAATTTCACCATCGTGGATTTTTTGAATGTTATCCTTATTATGTTCTAACCCATAAAAAGGAAGTGTACTAAAATAGGCTTCATTAATGGTGGATTGAGAGGGAATGAGCACATCCTCTTTGCGTGTGTAATAGGCGTCTTCTCCTTCTTCGCAGACTTTATTGAACACATTAAAATGTCTACATGCATAAGGTCGAAGCTCATAAATAGAACAGATATCATCAACTAAAAATGGACATGATCCACTAGTTTCATATGTTTTTAACTGTGTGATTAATTTTTCACGTATTGGACTATCAACTTTTTCAGTGGCGTACCAAGAAATCCCTATTAGCTCAATCGGTGTTACTGGGATCGATTTATGGGTACGGAAACATGCAGCACATCCTCGATGGCAGGCTAATTTTCTATTTTTTGTAGTTTTGGTATCAATAGCGGTTGAGACTTCTTGATCTGTAATAGAGTATGGCTCTAATAACATCGCTAACCAAGTATAAATTTTTTCGTCTTCAGGATAAAATAAACGTTCCATGAAAATATTGTATTAAAAATGATTAAAAGAGGGACAAAATTTTATGTATTACGGTATTTTAAGAGCATATAGAAGAAGAACGTACCGATTGCTGCCAATACATGCTTGATAGTGTGGCCACTTAGCATTTCTTGAGTAAATGTAAAGATAGCTATATCAAAATATTCTGTAAGTTTAGACAAAGTATAAAAAACTAATGCATAAATTAGATATTTTGTTTGAAAAGTGTTTGGTTTGTATAAAGAAATGACTACCAACAATAGTCCTAAAGAACAAAATTGCACCCAAGCATATATCCTTAAATCATCAGTAATATGCCAATAGATGACTGAAAATATGCCTAATAAGCACATTGGAATAAGTAGCCAGTGTTCAAGCTTAATATTTACATATTCGCCCAGCACTATTACAAATAATGCCATAAAACCTATGGCCATTGGCAATCGATCCCAGGTTAGAGTCTCATTGTTGGGGTTTAAGTGGTAATAAGATGAACCTGCAGCCACCAGAAATATAGATAAAAAGAGTATAAGCCAACCCCAGGAGTCCGCACTATTCCAATTTGTAAATACATATGACATTCCTGCAAAGCCAACTAACAAGTAAGGTAGATTGGAAATCACATCAAAAAAATTTGCGATAAACCAAATTTTTCGAGTATCTGCAAAAGAATGATATGCCAAATCTTGGGGAATTGGTTCGACAAAGAAAAAGCTGAGCAGTGAAGTAATTGCAAAAATTACAAGTGTAATATTACGCCACGTAAAACTTGTTGGCACGAGTCAGTTATCCTTTAAATGCTTCAGGTGAAGCTAAATACACAAGCTCTTCTTTAGTGCTTACTCTATTCAGAATTTCGTTTCTATGTGGAAAGCGACCAAATCTTTGAATAATAGCTAGGTGATGTTTTGCAAACCTTAAATTGCTCTCAAGACCTGCTTTTTCAAACATAGAAACAGATAGAGTTTGTTCTTCAAGGGTTTCACTATGCATTAATGGCATATATAGAAAAGGTAATTGAATAGGTGTTAGCTTTGAATCATATCTATTAGAAATTGCAAAATGCGAAATTTCAATAGCCTTTTTTTCCGTAGAAAAGCTCTTCGCAGTTCCGCGAAACATATTTAACGGGAACTGGTCTAGAATAATTATTAAAGCAAGAGCACCCTCTGGTGTTTTTTGCCAATGGTCCAATTTATTGTTAGATGCAAGCCCCCATGTAGATTCGTATTGTATACGAATCTCCTCGTCGAACTCTGAAGTGGATTTAAACCAATACTTGCTAGCAGGCTCGGAGAACCAAAAATCTAAAATTGAATTTGGAGTAGTGACTTCCGAATACACTTAGCCTTTTCTCAAGTCGGCAACCCACTGATGTAATGCTCTAATTGTTCAATCATAAACTTTTGTTCAGAAATAATTGATTTAACTAAATCACCGATCGAGATGATGCCGATTACTTTACCATTATCTATAACTGGCAAATGTCTTACGCGCTTATCAGTCATTAATGCCATGCATTCTTCTAACGAATGATTTAGTTTTGCGCATAAAACATTAGAAGTCATAATATCTTTAATAGGTGTTACTTTAGAGGATTTACCTTTAAGAATTACATTTCTGGCATAATCTCTTTCAGTAATTATCCCAACTAATTTATCGTCCTCCATTACAGGTAATGCACCAATGTAATTGTCAGCCATAATTTTAATCGCATCGAATACGGAGCTATCGGGGTCTATAGTTATTAAATTGCCACCTTTTAGCTCTATTAGTTGCTTTGCGAATTGCATGCCTTTCATACTCCTTTAAATTTTTCGTTATAGTGTAATACTATGTTCTTTAACTGCAACATTTATGTAGAATTTTATTAAAGCAGATACAAAATATGTAAAGCATGATATAAATCAAGCGAGTATATGTGCATAATTAAAGAAAATTATTTTTTAAAAAAGCCTTCA
The DNA here is from genome assembly GCA_041576975.1 of Gammaproteobacteria bacterium. GTDB lineage: Bacteria > Pseudomonadota > Gammaproteobacteria > UBA4575 > UBA4575 > JBFGJY01. Next base: position 28,750 of record JBFGJY010000006.1, read on the forward strand.
CAGCATGCCAATATTCCTCACTATCTTCGAATTGTTTCCATAATGCTCTTGATCCATGATTCCCTTTCGAAGAAGGGATGAATGACGTTTTTTCTTTGGATTTAATCGCAGAATAAATAGTTGACCACTTACTTTTCTCATCGCGAGCAGAGGTGATGAATACTGGCACATTAATATTTACAGCAGCATCTTGAATCCATGATTTAGATTTTCCTTGTTTAGAAAAGTATTCGCCAGGCGCAAAAGCAAGTACCCCATCGACTAATTCCGGGCGTTCCCCAGCGATTTGTAATACAAGTGCTGCCGAATAGGAGCTGCCCCAAGCAATTATTTTGCTTTTGTTATAATGTGATTTTGCGAATCGAAGAGCAGCTTCTATGTCTGGCAAGGTATCAATATATCGTGTATTTATTTGAGCTTGTTCAGCTCTAATTGCGGTTTCATTAACAATTCCATTGATAGAATCACCAGAGCGCTGATCAATAGCCATGCAATTAAAACCCAATATGTTGAGCTTGGGGGCAATCTCTAGATATTCGCCACGACTCCAGCCTGCTTGATGAAAGAGAACGATAAGGGGTGTACTTCTATCTTTATGTATAAGGTAAGTGTCTGCGGTAATTTCTAGACCATCTTTTGATGGGAAAGTGATGGTAGCTTTATCGACACCAGAGACATGACCTGAAAATATAGTAATTAAAATTCCAAGAAAAAGAGATGTGATATTCATATCAATTATTTTCATTCACCATTTACATAATAGCTTATTATGGATTATTAAACCTATGAATCATTACCAAGAAAATAGTTCTATAATGTGCTCAGGCATTATTTTAAAGAATTGAGATTTTAATTCGAATTTATATTAATCAATAAATGAGGCCAGCATGAATGATCGCGCAGTCATCACACAGTTAACAACTCATGATGTAGTTAATCAGCCTCCTCCTTTAGTCAATATTAATCTTTATGAATCCAACATCGTGCTTAAAGAAGCCTTGTGCCGTGAAGGTGCGGATTGGGCCGAAGATAGAGTGCATATTTTTGGAGAGATAATCGGCAGTGAGCGCTGTAAAAATCTCGCATTTGAAGCAAATCGCCAAATACCTGAACTTAGAGCTTTCGATCGATTTGGTCATCGAATAGATGAGGTCCAATATCACCCGACATATCATGAGTTGATGAAGATAGCGATAGAGCACGAAATTCACAGTATCGCTTGGACTGCGGAACGTGGTGGGCATGTTGCGCATACCGCATTGGAATTTCTATTTGGCCAAATTGAACAAGGTGTATGTTGCCCAATTACGATGACTTATGCTGTGGTCCCCGCATTAAGACATCAACCAGAAATAGCCAAGCAGTGGGAACCTAAGATTATATCTAATCATTATGATTGTCGGTTTATTCCTGCTGAAGAAAAGCAAGGACTCACTTTCGGTATGGCAATGACGGAAAAACAAGGGGGGAGTGATGTACGTGCAAATACTACACAAGCATATCCCATAAATCATAAAGGCTCTGGTGAAGCCTATGAGCTAGTGGGTCATAAATGGTTTTGTTCGGCGCCTATGAGTGATGCATTTCTTACACTTGCTTATACGGAGAATGGTTTGAGTTGTTTTCTAGTACCACGCTGGCGACCTGATGGCACGCTAAATTCAATATACATACAACGCTTAAAAGATAAACTAGGTAATCGGTCTAATGCCTCTTCTGAAATCGAATATCATGAAACCTATGCAGTAATGATTGGTGAAGAGGGTAGAGGGATTAATACTATTATTGAAATGGTACACCATACCCGTTTAGATGCATCCATGGCTCCTGCAGCATTAATGCGTCAGGCGCTGATACAGTCTATACATCATGCATCATATCGCGAGGTTTTTGGCAAGACGCTCATCAAGCAGCCACTAATGAGGATGGTATTAGCTGATTTAGCAATTGAATCAGAGGCGGCAACTACGCTTTTGATGCGAGTAGCTCGTGCATTTGATGAATCAAGCCATGTCGCAGATGCAAAAGTGTTTGCCAGAGTTGCAGTTGCGGTAACTAAATATTGGCTCAACAAACGTGCACCAAATTTTGTCTATGAAGCTTTAGAAGTACATGGCGGAAATGGTTATGTTGAAGAATCAATCATGCCACGCTTATATCGCGAAGCGCCATTAAATAGTATTTGGGAAGGAAGTGGAAATGTAATATGTTTAGATGTCTTACGCGCCATAGTCAAACATCCTGAAACCATACAAGTATTCTTTGATGAAATTGAAAAGGCCAGCGATGAAAACAAGTTTTTAGATACTGCTATTCAAGAGATCAAAAACTTGCTAGATGATAAAAGTAGGTTAGAAAAATCTGCTCGACGCATTACCGAACTTATGGCAATAACTCTACAAGCTGCACTTCTAGTACAGCATGCTCCTATTGAAATCGCAGATAGTTTTTGCAGCACTCGCTTGAATAAAGATTGGGGCTATACATTTGGCACATTACCTAAAGGTACAAATATAGATGAGATTCTTAATAGAGCTTGGGCTAAACAGAGCTGAAAACTAGATAAATATTATTGTATGCTTGGTAATCTTTTAACAATTCGTAGTAATCTTGCATGTTCTACTTCAATCTATTTGCGTTTAGTCTCAAGATATTGCCTTAGTTAATTTTTGTATAAATAAAAAGAATATTTTCACATTATCTACAATAATATGGTATTCCTTGCGAATTTTGAGTGCAAATGATGTGCTTATAATTAACCTGGCTAAATTGATCAATGCCCACGATAGTCCAAACTAATAATTAAATAAATTTAAGTAGACCAGAATAGTAAGAACAATAAACTGACGATAGAAAATTCGAACAACAAGATGGCATAAACGCTGCCAAAATTGTATAAATCTAGCTGTAGTCAGGGAGTGAAACTTGTAAGAGACTTCATTACCAAGATATTTTCATGCTGAATAGACTGGCGTAATCATCACTTATATATTTAAACGTTCTACAACGAAGCGTATTTTGTCTTTAAAGTAGGTTGATTATTTCACGTTAATTATTGGAGAAGAGGATGGTCTTTAGGCAGTTGACGTGAGACCCAAATAGCCAGCTTATGTTTCATATTGGGTAGACTTAGCTGATCTTTAGCCAGAGGTTGAATTAATTTGTCATGGACTAATAATCGATACAGATACTCAATTTTTTCATTCGCAGAATCCGTAACTTCAAATTTAACAACTCCACGTTTTTCCGCATAAATCATACCTACGCGAATTGCTTTTTTAACTAATTCTGCTTCATTTTTTAGTCTTTTCACCAGATAAGTCTCCAATTAAAAAATTTTCATTGCCCAAGTAAGTGGCTCTCGACGGAATATTGAAGGGCTTAAAACGGGTCGTAGGAATTTAGTAAGTAAAGGATGTGAGTTCGTTATAAAACTTGCACATAAAATTATTCCTTTTAGATAATATTTTGCTCTTTGTGCAAGAAGTATGGCTAATGGCCCCCCAAATGACTCACCAAGTAGAACAAATGGATCAGTTGGTAATTCATGCGCTAAAAAGTTGCAAAGATCATCATATGTTAATGGAGTGTCAGGTGGATATGAAAGAACAATAGGCTCAACTTCCTTTGGAAGTTCACGACGTAATGGAGTAAATAATCTACCAGTCCCATCCAATCCTGGTAACAAAACTAAGATAGGCTTTACACTATTAATCAATTTTGCATTGATGAAATTCTAAATTAATTTATAGCGCATGTTTCATAGTATATTAAAAATTATACCTGAAAATGTTTTAAGCTAGTTTTTGATGCAATTCAATTGGGAGTGGGATATTTTTTCTTACTTTCTGTATTGCGTTTCTATCCAGATGGCTGGTTCTATCTTTACTAGTGCATAATGCAGTACGAAAGCCGATGTAATTTGGGTTTGCTTCAATTAAAGTTAGGATGTCTTCTACAGCTAAAGAACCAGCAAGGCCTGTAAGCAAATTATTTTGTTTTGCACGGTTTACAAAATCTTCAAGTTGTAAGATATTTTTATGCTTAAGTAAACTTCCAGAGCCTTTATGAGCAGTGTCTAACATTACTCCTTTCAGGTGTGCTTGCTTCGCATACTGGATTGCATAATTCGTTTCAAAGTCCATATCTGCAAAAAATACCGCGATGATAGCAACACCTTTATTTGCACAATGCACCAATTTAGGCAAACAATCTTCTATATGCCGCTCACTAAACATACCAACCTTAATGTAGTCGACGCCTGTTTCTGCAATTTGCATCACTATATGATTAATCATGAAAGCATCAGCAGGTAGATTACCCACTGTGGCACTGATCACGCATTTTTCCCATAATTCATCCACAACATGATGAATTTCTTTAAGCGGTACAGCGCCAAGCGCACCATGGTTGGGTTCTTTTAGATCAATAATATCTACACCACCTTGGTATACGATATTTGCCTCTTCAAGATTTCGAACACTTGCGAGCATTCCTGTCATGCTTGTTTTTCCTTATGTGATTCCTGAAAGCTGTCTACTTTCGTTAATAACCAGCCCCACGCTTCATGTTCACGTAGGCCTGAGGTTTTCTCAAGACCAACCCTTAAATATTCGATTTCTTGTTGTATTTTTTCTTGGGGCAACATATGTAGACGGCTTACTAAGATAGCAAGCTCAATTACTGCGGACTGCGCGCGATTATACCCATGAAAAGGTGCATGTGTGACTTCATGTATGACTTTACAAAAATACTTTGGCCTAATTTCATCCTCTGCTTTATTAATTACTTCTAACTCATTGTGTGCTAGACAGTTTTTAAGCCGTATACCCTTGATGACTTGGGTAGGGCAGGTTGGCCAATTTCGACGTCCGGTTAGACAACCAGCAAAGATGCGTACATCATCTGTGTAATTGAGCGTTGCGGTTCCATCTCTTTCTATATTCTCTAAAGTTGCGGATGGCTTGAAAGGCATAATAATGAGTTGTTCATCCTCTTCATGGATGCCCATCGGTGCTATATGGGCACTCCCATCATCCTTAATCGTAGTAACAATGCATTCTCTTATAAATGGCATTACTGGTTCCTGTAAATTTACTTCTTTTTTTGTTTAATTTTTCGATCTTTGCGAATATGCATAGTAGTACCGGTTTCTTTGAATTTGCTAAGGTCTTCTGCTTCTTTTTTGGTCGCGACTCCCCAGTCTAGTTCCTCATCTTGTTCGTAACGCTTACCTAGTTGCCACGCAATTTGAGCACGTGCATGTTCCACACCTAAGTAAAAGGCATGGCCACCGTCATCTTCTACATGTAAATTTGGGTAGATTTCATATGGGTCCGTAGAGGTATACATTCCATCTCTATTGTAAGTATGAATGCCATGTTCACTGACCTGTATGCGAAAATTTGGGTCCTTAATGTTCACGGCAACCTCTTTGATTTCTTCTACGCTATATGGAAATGGTTTACGTTCATGTAAAGCCATTAAACCATTGTCGTAGCCCTTGGGCGGGATGTTATCGAGTCTAGATGCATACATGATACGGCGTGCAAGGTCTGCTTCACGCACTGCGCAACAACAATGCTCACTAACTTCTGTGGCCAAAAGATGTTGAATTTCTAACTCGGAAATAATCCCAAGTAATAAGGCATTCGTGCCTGCAGAATCCGAGTGAGTAAGCTCGGTAAGATTGCCAATACCCATAATCATCTCAATATCCGGATAGCGGTTACGCAAGTTTCGATAACGTACAATTGATTCCGTAAAACCAAAGTGGATGGGGTCAAGTATTGAGTCCGCAATAAACCTTCGATCGTGCTTTAATAATTTATCAATCGTCCGATATAGCGATCGAGCATCAGTGGGAGGGTTACCGATGACGATAGGTATAGAATCTACTTCTTCCATTGCCCATAATGTTTTCTCATTCAGACTTAGCAGATAATCAGCCCCGGCCAGACCACCTACGATAAGATCATCAGCTGTGAGTGAGTCAACGCTGACTTTAAAATTTTCTGCTTTAAGCGCCTGTACAGCCTCTTCCAGATGTGGAAATGGGGTACTAGGTAGGCAGCCTACATCAATTACATTGGCACCATCTTCTTTATAGATATAGGCACGCTTTATAATGTCTTCCACTGACATGTTTGGTGCATCTACAATTTCTGCAAAGATTTGCACATCATACTTACTTAAGTCTGCTTTCCTAGCTTCTTGTCCAAAATATGCTGGTAGATCCTTAAGTTCTTCTGGACCACGCTCAACTGGGATACCAAGTGATTTAGTAAGAATGTCGATATCGCCTCGACAACGACCAGGGATAACAATTTTATTTGCTATCCCAACCTCGGTTAGACGTTTATTAATGAGTTGTGTAGTCATCAACGCTGCCACGCTCACACCTAATTGACGCACTTCATAAGTAAAATCGGTTGGCTGCATGGATTCCAAAACACGGTATAAACTTTTTTCAGCAAGCTTACCCGTTAAGAATAGGATATGTTCAGACATATGCCAGATTTAAACCATGTGCATCCGTGTTGGCTTGATATGTTATGTTGTGTATAGATGCCATCTTATAACGTTATTACTGAATAATGTTTAACAATGACGCTAGCTTCATGAGACAGCTAACTGAGCAGTATTTACATGAATAAATACAAATAAGTTTATAATATTTATGAATAATTTTAAATTTGTAAAGTATATACTTGAGTTGTGTAAATTGTTCTATTGCTTAAATTCAAATTTTAAGGCAGTGATTGTTAAGCTTCTTGTTTAGAATAGCCCCGATAATTAATTAGCTTATTTGTCTATATATGCTCACTACCCTCAAACGGCGTCCGCAAGTAGTCATCGACGAGCAATTCGAAAATCTTCCTCCCATTCTGCAACGAATATATGCACAGCGAGGGCTGAACAGCGAAGAAGAAGTCAATCACTCATTATCTAAAGCGCTTCCGCCAGGGAAGCTGCTAAATGTAGAGGCTGGGGTCGAACTCATTTATCGCTGCATGCGAGCAGAACAACGTATTCTGATAGTAGGAGATTTTGATGCTGATGGTGCTACTAGTACAGCCCTATTCATTCGTGCACTGAATAGTTTTGGATTTTTCAATGTTAATTATTTAGTACCTAATCGATTTGAATTTGGTTATGGGCTAACACCAGAGATCATTGAAGTTGCAGCACAACATGAACCAGCATTAATAATTACGGTAGATAACGGTATTTCGAGTATAGATGGGGTTGCCGCCGCAAAAGCCAAGGGGTTTGATGTGTTAATCACCGACCATCATTTGCCGGGTGACGTCCTGCCTCAGGCGGATGTTATTATTAATCCTAATCAACGGGATGACGAGTTTCCAAGCAAACATCTAGCAGGAGTAGGTGTTGTATTTTATGTGCTTTTAGCCTTGCGGGCCCATCTTCGTGATAAAGGATGGTTCAAGAAAAAAAATGTAGAAGAACCCAACCTTGCGCAATTTCTAGATATTGTTGCTGTCGGTACTGTGGCTGATGTTGCCAAACTAGATTTCAACAACCGAATTCTGGTTGATCAAGGCTTACGTCGCATTCGTGCCGGTAAGTGCTGTGCGGGTATCCGTGCCATGCTTATGATTGCAGGAAGAAATCTTTCACAAGTTAGTTCTTCAGATTTGGGGTTTGTGATCGGGCCTCGCCTGAATGCAGCAGGCCGTTTAGAAGATATGTCGTTGGGCATTGAGTGTTTGCTTACCAATAATGAAGAGCAAGCTAATGTATTTGCAAACCAACTGAATGATTTAAATCAAGAACGCAAGCAGATTGAACAAGAAATGCAAGTTCAAGCCCTTGAAGTTTTAAACAAAGTCAAAGAATCAAGTAAATTAAATGGTGTCGAAGCTGGACGTTACGGAATCGCCTTGTTTGACCCTGATTGGCATCAAGGTGTAGTAGGCATAGTTGCAGCGCGTCTTAAAGAAAAGTTTCATCGTCCCACGGTTATATTTGCAAAAGTAAATGAAAATGAATTAAAGGGATCTGCACGTTCCATTGCAGGGTTGCATATTCGTGATGCCCTGGATTTAATTGCTACTCGTCATTCAGAGTTAATCAATACCTTTGGTGGTCATGCGATGGCTGCTGGACTCTCTATACCACTAGAGCAATTCGAAAATTTTGTTAATATTTTTAATCAAACCATTGAAGAGCTGGTTTCACCAGAACAACTCGAAGCTATTCTTCTTTCTGACGGTGAATTGAATGAAAATGAGCTATCACTTGAGATTGCAGAGTTATTATTTAGTGGTGGGCCGTGGGGTCAAGGCTTTCCAGAACCGGTATTTGATGGCATCTTTAATGTAAATCATCATCGCATTGTTGGTGGGCATCATTTGAAGTTAAATTTGACACCTGCAGGAGGTAAACAAAAGATTGATGCAATAGCTTTCAATATTGACAAATATGGTTGGTATGAGGGTGTTACTCAAGTGCACATAGCCTATCAACTCTCTATTAACGAATTCAGAGGTATTCGGGCTCCACAACTTATTGTGCAATTTTTGCAGCCAGCGGAGGCTTAAATTTATTGCATTTTACGTTACCATACGCGCCCACTGATTTAGCTAAACATCATGAATATGGAAATCAACCCACTACAAAATTTAATAGAGGATTTGCAAGCACGTACCGCCAGTCTAAGGGGGTATCTTTGACTATGAAAATAAACGCGAACGACTTGATGAAGTCAGTCGAGAACTAGAGAATCCTGATATCTGGAATCAACCAGAACTTGCACAAAAACTTGGTAAAGAACGTGCCAGTCTTGAAGCGGTGGTTAAAACCATCGAGGATGTAGAGGGTAGTGTTACCGATGCAAGTGATCTACTTGCCTTAGCTGGAGAAGAAGGTGATCAAGAGACCCTACAGGCAGTTGAAAAAGATTTACAAGAATTAGAATCGCGTGTTGCAGATTTGGAATTTCGCCGCATGTTTTCAGGCGAAATGGATCCCAATAATGCCTTTCTTGATATTCAATCGGGGTCAGGTGGGACGGAAGCGCAAGATTGGGCAGAGATGCTGTTGCGTATGTACTTACGTTGGGGGGAACGTAAAGGATTTAAAACCGAGTTAATTGAAGTGTCTCCAGGCGAAGTTGCAGGAATTAAAAGCGCTACTATTAAATTTGAAGGTGATTACGCTTTTGGTTGGTTGCGTACAGAATTGGGTGTTCATCGTTTGGTAAGAAAATCTCCATTTGATTCAGGTAATCGTAGGCATACTTCATTTGCAGCAGTCTTTGTTTCACCAGAAGTAGACGATGATATCGATATCGAAATTAATCCATCGGATTTACGTATTGATGTATATCGAGCCAGTGGTGCAGGCGGTCAGCATGTAAATAAAACAGAATCTGCAGTACGAATTACACATATGCCAACCGGTGTGGTGACACAATGTCAAAATGATCGCTCACAACACAAAAACAAAGACATGGCGATGAAACAACTCAAGGCTAAACTTTACGAATTAGAAATTCAAAAACGCAGCGGTGAGCAACAGGCAATAGAGGATAGTAAAGCAGATATTGGTTGGGGAAGCCAAATCCGTTCTTATGTATTAGACCAATCTCGTATCAAAGACTTACGTACTTCGGTAGAAACGGGTAATACCCAAGCCGTACTAGATGGCGATCTCGATCAATTCATCGAAGCAAGTCTTAAAAGTGGACTGTAAGTAACATGTCAGACGAAGAACAAATACAAGAAGAAAATAAAATCACCGCCCAACGTCGTGAAAAGTTAAGTGCACTGCGTGAACAAGGTAATGCTTACCCAAATATATTTCGCAGGGATAGCTACGCGCAAGATCTTCAAGAAATACTTGATGATAAATCCAAACAAGAACTCGTTGAGTTAAATTATCTCGCCAAAGTGGCAGGTCGTATCATGGCCAAGCGTGGACCATTTTTCGTGTTGCAGGACATGACAGGACGAATCCAAGCCTATATTGATCGCAAGAGTTTTCCTCAAGATTATATTAATGAAATTGATACCTGGGATATCGGAGACATCATTGGTGTTGAAGGGCCCGTGCATAAATCGGGCAAAGGTGACTTGTATATCAAGATAGAAACAGTGGTGCTGCTCACAAAGTCAATTCGTCCCTTGCCGGAAAAGTTTCATGGTTTGACGGATACTGAAAAACGCTATCGGCAACGTTATTTGGATTTAATTATGAATGAAGAATCACGCAAGGTATTTACAATGCGTACTAAAATCATTCAATACCTGCGTGAATTTCTAACTGCACGAAGATTTGTAGAAGTAGAAACACCCATGATGCATGTGATTCCAGGCGGTGCCGTAGCACGTCCTTTTGTTACTCATCACAATGCATTGAATATTCCTATATATTTGCGTATTGCGCCAGAACTTTATTTAAAACGATTAGTAGTGGGCGGAGTAGAGCGCGTATTTGAGATTAATCGTAGCTTTCGCAATGAAGGGTTGTCCACTCAACACAATCCTGAATTCACTATGCTGGAATTCTATCAAGCCTATGCCGACTATCATACTTTAATGGACCTTACAGAAGAATTGATGCGCGGGATTTGTAACGATGTTATTGGTACTAAAAATATTGTGTATGGAAGCGAATTGTATGATTTTGATAAACCATTTGAACGTATCACTCTAAAAGATTCAATATTGAATTTTAATCAGAACATAACTGAAGATGAATTAAGTGATCGAACTAAGGCCGAAAAAGTTGCTGAAAAATTGGGTATCGATGTTAAGAATAGCTATGGTTTAGGTAAAATACAGTTAGAGATATTTGAGAAAACAGTTGAAAAGAACCTAAAAGATCCAACCTTTATTACTGCATTTCCTACTGAAGTTTCTCCGCTTGCACGCAAAAATGATGAAGATCCTTTTGTAACCGACCGGTTTGAATTTTTTGTTGGTGGGGGCGAAATCGCAAATGGGTTTTCAGAATTGAATGATCCTGAAGACCAAGCTGAACGCTTTAAAGCACAAGTCGCAGAAAAAGATGCAGGGGATGAAGAAGCTATGCACTATGATGCCGATTATATTTATGCGCTAGAATATGGAATGCCACCTACCGCAGGTGAGGGCATCGGTATCGATCGTTTAGTCATGCTACTAACCAACTCTCAAACTATACGCGATGTAATACTATTTCCAACCATGCGTGTCGTGCAGTGAAGTGTTACACATAAGCCTTAGCATTGGATAGTTAAAGTATATTGAACGATCTGAAGTGAAATAATGTCACCTAAAATAGAAAAAATCTCATGGGGTCGTATGACAATTGAATCAGTAGGTTCTGGCAAGGATTTTAAATTGTGGCCAGGCGGTGGTCGGCAATGGGATTGGAGTGAAACCAATACTCACCATGTACCTGGCATACAACCGGCAGATGTTGAAGAGCTGTTAGAAAATGGTTGTCAAACTGTAGTCTTATCTCGCGGCATGTTACTGATGTTGCAAACCTGTTCGGCAACACTTGAATTGCTTAAGTCAGAAGATATTGAGGTACATGTAGTTGAGACCCAAGAAGCTGTTGAAATCTACAACCGTCTTGTGGCACAGGGACAGGCAGTTGGCGGATTATTTCATTCCACTTGTTAATGTATGCGCACAAGTTATCTAATGTCATGTGATCATCTCAAAGCATTGGATCTAGCCAAGCAAGGAAAATTAGAGCAGTCTCATAAGCTTGTTCAACCCCATTCAGATGAATTGTCTTGCCTCATTCATGCATATATACATCGAGCTCAAGGTGACTTTAGTAACGCAAACTATTGGTACCATCGTGTTGGCCTAGAACAGCCCGATTGTTCATTAGAAGAAGAGATAGACGGCTTGTATAAAAAAGTCCAGTCTGGATAACTATATTCTGATTTCGAGTAATGGATGAAGGGGATTTATTTGAGGTTTGGCCGATGTGTTTGCTTGATAATAGTTGGTTACATGAAATTCATTCAGGTGGGTGGAAAGATCTTGAATCAACGAGAGAAGGATTTTTGTCTGGAAATCGAAAAGGGGGCTAAAAGAATATTTTGTCGTGAGTGCAAATATCTGTGTTAGCTTTATCGCTCTTAAAGAACCTACAATTACTTATAGTGTTTAGTAGTAATTTTTAAATTATAAATTTACCAAGCTGAGCAATGGTGCAGGCAGCTAAATTAAATTTAGCGAATTGTTTTCATCATAAAGGTTTGAAATTTGATAATATAGGTCTCGGTGTTGAGCTGGGAAGAGTATATACACCGTTTGGGGAGTTCTATAGTCATTTTATTTTAGGACCACTACTAGAATTTGGCGTAATTCTTCGTGACGGGCTAATTATTGATTATTCAATCTCAAATTCCATTGAGCTAACTGGATTTATTATTGATAGCAAAGTTGAAAAAGATAATAAAAATAGAGACTTTGACTGGGGTGCAGTAATCGAATATACCTCTGCTGCAGAAGCAGTCAGACTAAGTCTGGGGTATTCTTCAGATCTTGCAGAAAGCGATGAGCGCTTCTTAAGAGATCTAAACAATGAATATGAAAACCGTGTTTCTGCATGGAATGCACATGTATTAATTGGTTTTGATAATTTTGAGATTACTGGCGAGATAATTCAGGCAACAAATAAATTCAGAGAATTTGAAAGACAGGAAGACAAGCCTTCTGCATATAATATTGAACTTGCTTATTTTCCTTTATCAAATTTACAGTTCTCGGCCAGACTGGAAGGTAGTGATGAATTTTCTGATGAACCAAAAACGCAATACGGTTTTGCAACGACGTGGAGACCTATTGATCGTATGAGTATTACAGCTGAATACTTGCATGGTAAGTATAAAAACAATTTTGTTTTCGATGATGACGATAATGAACTAGATGATAGAGATTTATTTGCAGCACAAGTTTCTATTGAATTCTAAAATTGGATAATTAAGTATTTTTATAAATGAATAGTATAGCTTCTATAAAAGAAAAATAATTATTATCAGAAATTTAATTTACAACTAGGAGTTTGTTGCTATTTCTACCCTATCCAAACTAGTAGTTCACCTTGTCCGTCTACTGCAGCGTCTCCCATATAGCGCTGAACCCGACGTCGCATAGGATGAAGATTTTGAAATGTACTTTTATAGCGTCGTAATTCATGCAGCAAAAGCGTTAAATAGCCGAGGCTGTGGCGCCCACAATCGTGAAAGCCTGGTGCCATATCTTCAGGTTTATGTGGAAACAATAAAGTTCCTCTTTTCATCCCTACACCTACTTGTTTCCCGATAGTGCCTAGATTCGTAATAGTGCCAGCGATCATTCTACTGGCACAATGATCACCAATATCACCTACTACCATAATAGTTCCGCGTCGCATCAGGTCGCCGGTAAAATTTCCAGTGTTTCCGTGTATAAGAATGGTTCCACCTGACATGCCCTTTTTTTCACCAGTAAATGCACTACCTGTATAGTTTTCGCAATTTCCTGTGACTTCTATTAGCCCTTGTGACATCGCACAACCGGAAAAATCTTGTGTATTACCCTTGATATTTAAAACTCCTCCACATAATTGTGCGCCTGCGTAATGACCACAATTTCCCATGACGGTCAGCGTACTTTTTTTCGGAAGTGCAAAACCAAGGTAGTCCATTTTTTGTGTAACATTTTCCAGAACATAATCGTTACTTGTATGATCACCCGAGAGATCAAATAGTTCTCCGACTTTCGTTTGTTCGTTCCCAATAGATATGGTTAATTTTCTGATTTGTTCGATATTTAATGATTGAGAGATGGCTATACTTAACCAACGCATATCGATACGCTGTTGCACCGAGTCTTTATATGTAACGGTTGTATGTGTCATCCATTATTTCTCTTAAATGAAAATGATGTTGTCCCAACTTGCCTCCATAATTGCCGCCGGTGATTTTTTCAATACCTTGAGATTTGCCTAAGTCACAGATGGCTTCGATACCGCGATGCATCGCTAACGTAACATCCTCTTTAGTTAAACCGTCAATTACAATTTCGATTGCGGCTTCAATATTCTTGTCTAGAACATTGTCGGGTTCGCCTTTCAAGGTCGGGCAGAAAGGATGGTTGGTAGACGCATGTAAATTTTTGTATTTAGAGCCGACTTTAGATCCAGAGCGAACACCACCTCCCGGAAATGGAAGAATAATGTTTGGCAGAGAGCTGATTGCATCAATGGCAGCCTCACCTGCAAGTAATGCTTGTGAAATGTGTCGAGCGAGTACCAGTAAATTACCTCCACCAATCGCACGTTTGAATCCAGTTGATTCCTGACACAAAAATTCGCCATCCATGACAGGTATGCGCCAAAATCTTTTACTGCCAATCATTTTTGAGATTTGAAATCCATCACCGAAATAGCGCAGATTTTTGCCAAGAGCGATTTGATCGTCCCCATCCATTCCTGAAAAAACTGCTGTAGTAGGACAAGTGAGTACACACTGCCCAACACGTAGTTGCAGTTGTTGCTCTAGTGTTTTTCGATCTGTGGAAAAAAGTAAAACTGATATTCCAGGACGACCATCGGGAGTTTCGTGGTTGCCTATAACTTTTTCGATTCCTGCTTCAACTTTGCAACCAATGACAGAGGTCGCAAAACCTGTCATTGTTTCGGCAGCATGGCGTGCCCATTTATAGTTAATAGCAGTAATAATAATACGTGTGGCACGCATAGAAAATGCTTCTGAAAAAGTATCATCTATAACAACGCCATTAATAATCATTTTGCTAATTCAATTTGCATGGATGGACTTGGATTTCACTTCCAATACAATCTGTCATTTCATCGGTAGTAATTTTAAAATTGCTAAAAGCTATGGTTTGATAGTCTTCAAAATAGCTATTTAGTGGCTTTTCGATGGCACGGTCAAACTCTGGTTTCACAACGTGTGTGATTCCTTGCACTGTCTCTACTACTTTTCCATCCTTAACAACTAATACTCCATTCTTAAATACCATGTATGGTTTGGCAAACATTTCTTCTATATTGTCTTGTTTGCGATAAATAGTAATATTCGCTTTTGCACTGTCTCCTAAATGTCCGTGGTCATTTAGACCCAAAATCTTAGCTGGCGCGGCGCGCGTCATAATAGCAATTTCATACAGTGAATATTCACGTTGCATTGAAACTAAGTTAGACATTTTCTGTGCATCCAGATGAATATTACAAAAATTGTCGTTTCTAAAGGATCGGTCCATTAGTAGCTTGATTAAATGTGGATAGCTTGTAAATGGTGCACCGTTTGGATGATCAGTAGTTAGGAATACACGCCATGGGTCATTAACTTGAAGAAAAATTTCCAAGCCTATCGCCCACTGTAGTGCATTTACAAAACTCTTGTCTCTATATTTAAACGGAACAACACCGCAGCCTGCTTCGCATTCGATATCCATAAGCGTCCACTTTTTGGGATGTGCATGAGAGTGACCAAAATACTGCATCATTGTATCTGCAGATGCGGTAATTGTTTGACCAAACATAATTTGGCCTACATCGGCAGTTACATTAGGCTGATTATTTATTGCTTCTGCTATTTGACATGCGGCGGAAGAAAATTTGTGATCCCCTTCGGTACCATAGCTGTGAAACTGAATGTGTGTTAAGTGGATAGGCAGTCCATTTGCTGCCGACATAGTAGCAAGTGTTGATTCAAAGTTACCTGGAGTCCCTAAATTGCTTGCATGTACATGTAGCGGGTGAGGGATGCCAAGATCGTAAACGGCTTGGCTCAAAGTAGTGATAATTTGTCGAGGAGTAATACCACTTGGACCGATTTCATCTGTATCGAGTCGTCTTTGGTTAAATTTGAATGCATGTATACCACCAGCGTTTACTACTTTTATTCCAAGACATTGAGTGGCATCAAGTAACCAGGCAACGTAATCATTAATTGCAGTTTGGCTGGCGCCTTCATTAATCATACCAAGTAAGAAGTCATCATTACCCAAAAGAACATAGCCACCTTTATCAATCATGGGTGTATCGGCCATCTCCATATGTGCTTGGCGTGCGTTCACCGGCAACACTGCAGGCTCAAAGCATGCTGTATAGCCCATTTCCGCATAACGATAACCGGTACTAAATGTTGAAGGAACAATATGACCACTACCGGCGCGTAAAAGATTTGATCTGTGATCGGGGTGAGCAAGTTGGTCTTCCAACATCATTGTGCGCGCAATATTAACTTTACCTCCACCAATATGAGTATGCATATCGATGGCTCCTGCCATGACTATGAAATCATTAATGTCATATTCAAGATCAATCTTTTTATTGTTAGGTGCAGTTTGAGTGATTGTGTCATCAACGATATATAGATCTTTAACCTGACCATCAATGTTATGAGCGGGGTCATATATCTTGCCGCCTGTTAGCTTGATTATCATATATCTATTGAATTAAATAAGCTGTGTAAGTTGATTGATTACTTCACTGGCAGCAATGAGTTCGCTGGCACGTACCGATTTTAGTGGTAATGTAGCTACGCTATCAGTTCGACATGCTAACCCACGGTCATCAATGCCTGGAATTCCTGCTGGTATAAATACATTTGTGCCTGACTCACAATGCATATTAGGGTGACCAATCACAATTGTAGGGATATTTGCATCGGGAGGGGTGTCTTTAGAGCTATAGGTTGCAATCCACACCAAAGCGTCCGCCTCATTATTTTGTAACATCTTCATGCCGTCGAATAAGTTCGGGTCGTGAACTGGTGCTCCGTTCATAAACGCGACGGGTAGTGGAACCCCGGTTTGCCAAGTTGCTACCTGGCTTGCTGTTATTTCAGCCTTCGATCCGCCCAATGGGAGTGCAACGCACCGAATTTCGGTCATCAGCTTCTTTATACATTGTGTGATTGCCTGAACTGTATATTCAGCAGTTTGGAGTTCAAAATCTGCTATATTCCAAATAAATGTTGCGTACTGACTTTTAAGTATTGATTGGTGTAAACCAATAAGTGCTTGAGTGGTGTCGTCGATTTCAACTAATGTATTAGCCGGTTTATTAAAGACATATGCTAACTTATGAATGAGTGAATCTAGTGAAGGCGCATCTAAATACATATGGGTAATAGCATCGTCACTTGTATGTGTAGAGAGAGTATCTTCTGCTAAATTCAGTACGTAAATATTTTTCTTTTTTGTGTTATCGCTGCCTAGAGATTGAGCAGGGGATAAAATCCGGTCATACAACCGCGGAAATTTATCTAAAACATCAGCACCAAATATCACAACGCAATCGGCTCGATTGCGCACTTCGGATAAAGTAGTTTTTACCTCCCCCATTCTTTGCATAATGGCGTTATTAACACGTATTCGAGAACCGTTGGCGTGATCAATTACACCACCTACTTTTTCCGTTAAGGCAATCGCATTTCGGCATGCTTGCACATCTGCAATCATGCCACTGATAAGGGGTTGTCTTGATTTTTTTAATAATTTAGCCGCGGTGTCTAATGCTTTTTGCAATGAAGTTGCGGTTCCATTTACAAGTGCCGAGGGTAATGCGTTGCGATCCATTGACGCATCTTCAAATGCTTGTTTGCAAACGGGATAATTAGTAGTCTTTAGTCGTACTGATAGATCATGGACATCTACAGTTAGATCATCGCAAAGCAAACCACAGTGCGGACATGTAACATAATCATATTGCATGCAAGTTTATCGTTTTATTAAAATGTTTATGAGCAAATTTTGTAGCGTAAAATATTGCTACACGATTCTTTAATTCCTTTTTAGAGTAAATTTAGTGATTGGAGTATTCTATCTATGTCCCTATTGTCATGTAGATTCTATTTGGATTCAGATCCTAATGAGTATGGCAAAGACTGCATCAAAATTTTTGGCCCTGTTATTGATCCTAAATGCAGATTATCGTCATCTTCTTTTTCGGTTCGTAATACTATAAGGGCTGAGTAATTATCATTCGATGTCTTTTGTGCAGTAACAATTTTGCCAACAGGTTGGTTTTCATCTTCGGGTGAGAATATGTTGGTTCCAGGTTCTGGTACGTTATCATCCGCAACACTTACACGATACATGCGTCGATTAGGTTTGCCAAGATAATGTGTGCGTGCTACAACTTCTTGTCCTGGATAACATCCCTTACTGAAATTTACCCCATCAATAAGTTCAAAATTTGTCATCTGTGGAATAAAAGCTTCACATGTGTTAGCGGTAATTTGGGGGATACCGCTGTAGATGTCATGTAAATCCCATAAATGAGAAGTTGCAATGGATAATTTTTCAGTCAGTTGCTTCCAAAAAGAGATGGCGTATTTAGCATTGGTTATGAATAATACTCTTGTGTTTTCACTAGGTAGTCGAATGATGATGACTTCAGTATCTTGTACGCAGTGATTTACTTGTTTTGGAATTGTTATGTTTAAGCTGGTAAGAGTTGATTTTGTATCAGGACCTGCAACACCAAGTATCACGAATTGATCAGAATCATCTGATAAGTCGACTTTTGACATGAGTTTGAACATCGTAAGTTTTTTGAATGTAGGTTCTAAAACGTCTCGCGGTAAAATTAAAAAATAATCATCGTCCCGTTTATAGATACGGAAGATAGACAACATTCTTCCCTTAGGATTGCAATAGCTACTAATTTGACTGATGCTTGATGAAACTTTGTTTAAGTCGTTCGTAAATTGGCCATGCAAAAAATTCTGTGCTTCCTCACCACTGGCTCGTATTATTCCGAGCGTAGAAAGGTCACATACATATGTATTTTCATGAGAATAGAAATGTGAGCTTGTTTTACCAAATGCAATCACTTGGTCGTTTTTAATAATTGCACCTTGCTTCGTTATAAATTTGTTCCAATTTTCGTTCATTTGTCTTTGTCTAATATATGATCAACTACCCGATATTCCGCTATATATTCCCACATTAAATATAAATCTATCATATAAATTAGGACTATTTTGCGTTAAGCGTTTGTAATTTCTGAATTTTCTTGAGAGATATATATAATAAGTCTGTTCAATCAGGTAATATTTCAACCTTAAGAATAAAACATTTAGATTACCTCTATACACGGAAGCATATAGCAAAGGGGTTTGTCTGCACGCAATCTAGAGGAGTAACATGGCTAATCTACAGAGGCCATTATCGCCACATTTACAGGTTTATAAGTGGCCCTTGGCAATGGCCATATCAATTCTTCACCGTCTTACAGGTGTTGCCTTGGCTATTGGTGCTGTCTTGCTTGTTGTGGTGCTTATTTCTGTGGCAGCGGGGGCAGCATCTTACGAAGTGATGCGCGGTTATATAGCCAGTTCCCTTGGTCAAATATTCTTATTTCTCTGGACAGTAGCTCTTTTTTTACATCTGTTTAATGGCATTCGGCACTTAGTTTGGGATGCAGGCTATGGCTTCGAAAAAAGCACTACTAAAAATTCAGGAATTTTAGTATTTCTTGCAACCATAGTGCTAACTGCAGTAGTTTGGATTGTAGCTTATTTAACAAGTAACGTTTAGTAAATTAACTATGTCATTACGTACACCATTATCCGAAGCGAAAGGTTTGGGCTCAGCAAAAGAAGGTGTAGGACATTGGTGGATGCAAAGGCTTACAGCAGTTGCCTTAGTACCGCTTGCGATTTGGTTTGCGTTTGCAGCAGCAATGCTTGGTAGTGCAAGTTATGAAACTATGGTTGCATGGTTGCAATCACCAGTGGTAGCTGTCCTTTTAATTCTATTTATCGCAGCAACTTTTTATCACACACAGCTAGGTTTGCAGGTCATTGTAGAAGATTATGTAGAGGGCTGGTTGAAAATTGTTTCTCTTGTATTGATCAATTTATTGTGCATCATCTTGGCAGTTGCTGGAATTATTGCATTGTTAAAAATCTTTTTATAACAATCATCATGAGTAAAACATACAACCCTATAGAGCATGCCTATGATGTCGTAGTAGTTGGTGCAGGTGGAGCCGGGCTGCGTGCAACTTTAGGTATGGCAGTAAGTGGTCTTTCGACTGCATGTATTACCAAAGTATTTCCTACTCGTAGCCACACAGTTGCGGCGCAGGGAGGTATGAGTGCAGCCTTAGGAAATATGGGTGAAGACGATTGGCGTTGGCATATGTACGACACAGTCAAAGGTTCAGATTGGCTTGGTGACCAAGATGCCATTGAATATATGTGTCGCGAAGCGATTCCTTCAGTAGTTGAGCTTGAGCATTACGGTGTGCCGTTTTCACGCACAGAAGAAGGGCGTATATACCAAAGACCTTTTGGCGGCATGACGACTCACTTTGGTGAAGGTATTGCACAACGAACCTGCGCTGCGGCAGATCGTACTGGGCATGCCATTTTGCATACACTCTATCAACAATCGTTGAAGCACAATGCTGAATTTTTCATTGAATACTTTGCAACAGATTTGTTGATGGATGATGACGGTAGTTGTAAAGGTGTAATGGCCTGGGATCTTGCTACGGGTGAGCTACATATTTATCGCGCTCACATGGTGTTGCTTGCAACCGGTGGGTATGGCCGCACATATTTTTCTTGTACCTCTGCACATACCTGCACGGGTGATGGAAATGGAATGGTGTTGCGCGCAGGGCTGCCCCTACAAGACATGGAATTTGTACAATTTCACCCTACAGGAATTTATGGCGCAGGTTGTTTAATCACTGAAGGAGTACGTGGGGAAGGTGGTTATTTGACTAACTCAGAAGGTGAGCGCTTTATGGAACGTTATGCACCTAATGCAAAAGATCTTGCCTCGCGTGATGTTGTAAGTCGTTCAATGACGATTGAAATCAATGAAGGTCGAGGAATTGGTGAAGAAAGAGATCATATTCATTTGCATCTTGAGCATTTGGGTGCAGACCTAATCAATGAAAAACTTCCTGGTATAGCTGAATCTGCCAGGATTTTTGCAGGGGTGGATGTTATCAAGGAGCCCATTCCCGTTATTCCAACAGTGCATTACAACATGGGTGGAATCCCAACAAATTATCATGGTGAAGTGGTAATGCTAAAAGATGGTGATCCAGATCATGTAATCCCAGGTTTAATGGCAATAGGTGAAGCAGCCTGTGTGTCTGTGCATGGAGCTAATCGATTAGGGTCAAACTCATTACTGGACTTAATTGTTTTTGGTCGAGCAGCTGCGTTGCGTGCTGCAGAATTAGTTAAACCAAAACAATCGCACAGCCAATTAAAGAATGGCGCAGTTGATCAAGCATTAAGTCGTTTTGATAAGTTGCGACATGCAAATGGTAGTGTTGCAACTGCAGATTTACGACTCGAAATGCAAAAAACGATGCAGGGCCATGCTGCAGTGTTTAGAACCGGAAAATCAATCGAGCAAGGATTGGTAAAACTAAGAGAATTGAATAATAAAATGGACGATCTTAAGGTTACAGATCGTTCTATGATTTGGAATACGGATTTAGTTGAAACACTAGAGTTTGCTAATTTAATGCCACAAGCATTGGCAACTGCTCAATCGGCATTGAATCGCACAGAAAGTCGGGGTGCACAAGCACGCGATGATTATCCGGATCGTGATGATGAAAATTGGATGAAACATTCTTTAGTTTCTGTAAGTGATAAAGGTGATATAAGTATCAATTATCGTCCTGTGCATATGTATACACAGAGCGATGATGTTGAAGTAATTCCGCCTAAAGCTAGAGTTTATTAAAGAGGAATATCGATGGCACAATTTACACTTCCTGCAAATTCAGTTGTCAAGCCAGGTAAAACATTTAAGGCAGCTACCAGTAGCAGCAATTTGAAAAAAATAATTGTGTATCGCTATGACCCAGATAGAGGTGATAATCCTCGTACTGATACTTATGAAGTCGATCTAGATACTTGTGCACCTATGGTGTTGGACGCGCTGATAAAAATCAAAAATGAAATTGATTCCACATTAACTTTTCGTCGCTCTTGTCGTGAAGGTATTTGCGGTTCATGTTCGATGAACATCAATGGATCGAATACTTTAGCGTGCACTAAAGCTATTAATGACATTAAGGGCGATCTCAAGATATATCCTTTGCCTCACATGCCAGTAGTAAAGGATTTGGTACCAGATCTGACAAACTTTTATGCGCAATATGCTTCAATTAAACCTTGGTTGCAATCGCAAACCCCAGCACCGCCTGATCGTGAACGATTACAATCAAAAGAAGACCGCGAAAAGCTAGAAGGCCTTGAGGAATGTATTCTGTGCGCATGCTGTTCTACAAGTTGTCCTAGTTATTGGTGGAATAGTGATCGTTATTTGGGTCCAGCTGCTTTGTTACAAGCTTATCGATGGATTGCGGACAGTCGAGACGAAGCAACTGGAGAACGTTTAGATGAATTGGAAGATCCATTTAAACTTTATCGTTGTCATACGATTATGAATTGCACTAACACATGTCCTAAAGAACTGAACCCTGCTAAATCAATTGCAGAAATTAAAAAGCTGATTGCTCAAAGAAGAAATTAACAAGGGAAGATACTAAATTATTTAATGGAGAACCTGCAAAAGCTAGCTTGGCGTTGTCGTCGCGGCACCAAAGAGTTAGATGTATTAATGCAGAAGTTCTTAGATAAATATTATCAAACCGCTACCCCAGAATTACAGTGCGCATTTGAAATGATGTTGGATATGCAAGATCCAGAGTTATATGACTTACTCATAGGTCGAAAAAAATCAAACAATCAAAATATTAATAAAGTGATTGAATACATCTACGCATAAACTCGGCATCACATTACGACCATCACGGGCCTTATTTATAGTTTTTAGTTTTATACATATAGTAGCAGTTTCAGCTCTTGTATTTATTTCTGTTTCTGTTTGGGTTAAAACAATAACAATTATTCCAATAATAATTATTGGAATCAAAAACATTGAGCAATACGCATTGCTTAAAGCCGATAATTCAGTCGTAAAAATAAATGATTCGAGCACAAGGAATCAATTTCAAATTGAAACCAACAATGGAAAAACACACCTCGCCCACATAAAATATGCAGGCTGGTTATTTGAATATTTTGCAGTACTTGTTCTTAGTACAAATGCAAAGATATTTAAATCCATTATCGCAAAAGATGCAATTAGTCAAGAACAATTTTATGTATTGCGTATATACCTTCGGTCCCTTAATAATCAGCGATAAGTAAAACCAATTTCACACATTTAAAAGTTTGTGAGAGACTTCAAAACAATTAAAAGATGTTATACGTAAGACTAAACTATAAACTGTCAGATATTCATATAGTAGATTGTTAGTTTTTTTATGACATAGAATAATGAAAGATACACTCCAACATGGACGTATATTGGCGTCTCCGTTGCCCAATTCTTTTGCCGGGCTGATGGAAATGTATGAGGCAAATTACATTCGCATACGCAAATTGTGCGGTCCTAAAGATTCCATGCCATTGGTAGCAGTATCACGTATTTCAAGAGGTATGGATCTCTATCTTCAAGTCCTAGAACAAACAAAATATACCTCCACCATCGCTTTGACCTATTATTTTGCTGATGCTGAGTCTGGTTTTCTGGCATATCCTGATCTTAAGCTAAGAATCTATTACGACGCATTACAGACTGAGGTAATAAGTCATTCATATAGACGCAAAAATTCTAATTTTAGTGCTTTCAACTATGCTTTGGGTCCATCGTTATTGAAACGGTGGCGCATGAATCGATTTCTGTTTAAATGGCTATCTTACTGTGATCGCCAGGGTCATTCCTTCCTAATTACTGACGAATCTAGGCGAAATCATCTACTTACCGAAAATGTGGAAATTCCGTTGCAGGGGCCTGCCAATTCCAGTACTATTGCTTAGTGATCAAGTTATCTATTTTACCTAACTTGTTGATATTAAAAAATAAAAATAATTCATAGAATTTGGCTCAGTCGACATTTTCAATACTCTAGTTGGTGTTAAAATAACCATTAGAAACATGGTTAATGGTTGGCTTGACCAAATTTTTGCCATTCAAGGTAGAAGGTGAAAGATTATGAAACTATCGACAAAAGCGCGTCACGCAATTACTGCAATGATGGATCTCGCAATAAATGACAAGTACAAGCCTGTAACGCTGGCAGATATTTCACAGTGTCAAGGTATTTCACTGTCATATTTAGAACAATTATTCGCCAAGCTGCGAAAAAGTGATTTGGTAGTGGGCGTGCGGGGGCCTGGCGGAGGTTATCGTCTAGCGCGTTCACCTCATGATATCTCAATTGCTCAAGTTATCAGTGCGATTGATGACAGTGTAGAACCACAACAGCAGCATTCAGAATTATCGATGCAGTACGATGATCGTTGTCTTACGCATCAAATTTGGGATGAGCTAAGTGCCAAGATCTATAGATATTTGGACGGTGTTTCGCTAGGTGAATTTACAGATCGTCCTGAATACCATGCTTTGCGACAACAGTCTTCTGGCAATAACCGTAGTCATATGTTCCCAAAGCGATCGGCCGCATAAGCTTAATACTTCAAGCATTTAAATAAAAAAGCCCGAATTATCGGGCTTTTTTTTGTCATGTAACTAATTGTTGTGTACCACAACACTTTTGCACTTTAAATAAAGTAGGGCGCTTAATACCTTCATTTGGTCTTTATTTGATTGATCGGTCCAGATATACTTATATGGACTAATCAGTCAAATAACTTATTTAGAATAAAGATTAATAAGACAGGCTAATTTTCAGGAAGGATAGGGGTGAGAAACAAATCGTTTGTACCCGATGATGCATTGCACCTTGCGATGTTACGATTTTGGGAAAAAGGTTATGAAGCCACTTCGATGCAAGATTTGCAGGATGCAATGGGCATCAAGCGTCAGAGCCTATACGATACTTTTGGTAGCAAGCATGAATTATTCATGTCTTCGTTACGCTATTACCATGAACATGTAATAGGTCGGAATCTATCTAAACTCAATACTGATCCTTCACCTAAAAAAGCGATACACGCTTATTTTAATCAGCGCTTAAAAGATATAGACGATCCAAAGGTTATTAAAGGTTGTTTGCTTACAAATTCAGCTACTGAAATAGGGCTTTGGGAAAAAGATGTAAAAGCACAAATTAAAAATATGCTGGAAGATATGGAATATATATTTCGTACTGCAATTCAACGTGCACAAGATTTAGGAGAGGTGAGCTTTGATAAAGATGCAAAATTATTGGCTATTCAGTTGGTAAATAATGCACAGGGATTATTTGTCATGGCCAAGTCAGGGATGAGTAGAAACAAATTAAACAAGCTAGTTGAGCAATTTCTTACAGTACTTGATTGAATAATAAACAAAAGAAACAGGAGGATGAAATGAAACAAGAAGTAACAGTAGATGGATTGAAAATCAATATAAATATTGAAGAAAGTGGTAGCGGAGATACCACGTTGCTGATGGTGCATGGTATTCCTACTAATGCGAGATTATGGAGACATGTGCAGGCTGAGCTTCCACAATATCGAACCCTTGCCATGGACATGGTGGGTTACGGGCAGTCCGATATGCCATTAGATAAATTTAAGCACTCGTTTATGAATCAAGCGGAGGCAGTGAAAGGCGTTATTGAAGGCCTTGGCTTAAAAGGCAAAGTCATACTTGTTGCTCACGATCATGGAGGCGGTGTCGCGCAAGTATTTGCAACTAAGTATTGCGACTATATTTCTCGACTAGTGTTAATTAATCCAGTTTGCTTCGATCAATGGCCGGTGTGTGAAGTAGAGGCCTTGGCGGGTTTAGATGGCGCACCAGATGAGGTGTTACAACAAGCGCTAGGGCAGGCAGTTGCTGGATTTCCGGCCTTGATGCGCATGGGTAGTTATGATGGCGCACCCTTTACCGATAAAAACTGCAAACAAAATTATTTGCAGTTTTGGGGTCGAGGCCCAGGTATGACTGGATTTAAGTCCTTAATTCGTATCGCTGCGGACCCGCAAAATTCAGATACCGATGTTGATCATAGTAAAATTACTTGTCCTACCATGGTGATGTGGGGTGTGGCAGATAACTTTATGTCAGCTTCGGCAGCTGAAAAACTAAAAGAAAGAATTTCTGGTCCAACCCGCGTGCAATACTTAGAACGTGCCGGACACTGGGTACAGGAAGATCGCCCGGATGAGGTCGCGAAGTATATTAATGACTTTGTAACGGAATGGGCAGGCGTTAATTTATAGCAGAATTAATTTTGCGCTAATTTTTCGTTAGCATAAAATGACTTCAGCAATAAAAATCTATATTAATAGCGAGTTATCTTGAGACAACTCGCTTTTTTTTTTGAACAGATAAAACTCTTTAGATTAAAGTAAGTCTTTTACAGCATCTCTTTCTTCAAGCAATTCTTTTTCAGTTGCTTTAATCATTTCAGAGCTAAAGTCTTCCATATTTAAACCTTGGACAACTTCATAGCTACCGTTCTTACATTTAACAGGAAATGAATATATAAGTCCTTTTGTGATTCCATAGTCTCCGGTTGATGGAATCCCCATACTTACCCAAGCATCATTTGAAGTGCCAAGTATCCAATCATGCATGGTGTCAATAGCCGCTGAAGCAGCAGAAGCTGCTGAAGATGCGCCACGAGCATTAATAATTTCTGCGCCGCGTTTTTGTACTTTAGGTATAAACTCATTTCGATACCAAGTTTCGTCAACTATAGAAGTTGCATTCTTGCCATCGACAATGCAATGACTAATATCTGGAAATTGGGTAAGTGAATGATTGCCCCATACAGTCATGTGTTTGATTTTTGTTACCGGTACACCAGTTTTTGTTGAAAGCTGGCTGATGGCACGGTTATGGTCGAGACGCATCATTGAGGAAAAATTTGTTGGTGGAATATCGGGTGCATTATTCATTGCAATTAGTGCATTGGTGTTTGCAGGGTTACCAACGATAAGCACTTTTACAGTACGTGATGCGTAGTCATTAATAGCTCGACCTTGCGGGCCAAAAATTTTTCCGTTTGCACTCAGTAAATCACTGCGTTCCATGCCTTTTGTGCGTGGTCTAGACCCAATAAGCAAAGCAAAATCCACATCTTTAAACCCAGTTTTGATATCCGCAGTGATTATAATTTTCTCTAGGAGGGGAAATGCACAGTCACGCAATTCCATTTCAACTCCACGCAAAGCCTCCAACGCTGGCTCAATTTCAATCAGTTGTAAGATTAAAGGTTGATCTGTACCAAACATGCCTCCTGCCGCAATACGGAATGCAGCTGCATATCCAATATTTCCTGCGGCTCCAGTAATGGCAACGCGTACAGCTGGTTTCATATTTTACTCCTTATTAAGATAATGCTTTTAGTTTGGATGATGTTGTTTTTCTAAGTATTCATGTGACTGCATTTCGATTAATCTGCTGGCAGTACGTTTAAATTCATCAATAAGTCTTGATCCTTGGTACAATTCGTCAGGATTTGATTCTGCAGACAAAATTAACTTTACATTACGATCATAAAATTCGTCTATAAGATTTATGAATCTTCTAGCTTGATCATCCTTATTTTTGAAAACAGGCACATGCGAAATTAAAACGGTATTAAACTGTTTCGCTAGACTAATATAGTCAGATGCGCTCCGCGGCCCATCGCATATTTCTTTAAAATCAAACCACGCAATACTATCAGTATGTCGTATGGTTTGTATCGCACGGTTGTTTATTTGTATCTTTTCCCATGAGGCTTCATTTCTTTCAGTAGCGAGGTTAAGGAAACTATGTTCTAACCAATCTTGTGATAATTCATCAATAGGACAGTTATAAACATCACTAGTCTGTAAAAATTCAAACCTATGATCTATTTCTCCATCCAATTCAATCACCTTTGTATGCTCTTGTAAAAGTTTAATTGTGGGTAAGAATCGTTCACGTTGTAATCCATTCTTATATAGTAAGTATGGTTCTACATTTGAAGTGGCAATTAGTACCACGTTGTTATCAAAAAGCCCTTCTAATAGGCCTGAAATTATCATTGCATCACCAATATCATTAACAAAAAATTCGTCAAAACATAAAACTTTAGCTTTGCTAGCAAATTCTTTGGCTACTAATTTAAGTGGGTCGCTTTCATCGCGATATTTCTTTAACATTTTGTTAGCTTCATCCATAAAACGGTGAAAATGTAGTCGTAATTTTTCTTGGGTGCCTAAATTAGAGAAAAATAAATCCATTAAAAATGTTTTGCCACGGCCAACACCACCCCAAATATATAAGCCTTTGATATTATTTGCGCTAGAGCTACGTGACAAAAGGGCTGCGACGCGATCTATAATGGTTGAATCTTCAGGATTGTTTTGATTAAGTTCGTCATATAAGGCTTGCAGTGCCTGAACAACCTTTTTTTGTTTCAAATCTTCGACTAAGCGATGTTTGTTGAGCAGTTCTTTATATGCCGACTCAATCATTGTTACTGATTTTTATTGTTGTAAATAAGTTAGTTAACTAGTTTGCTTCTGGTAATCAAAAATTTCCTCAGCCTAAATTACCAGCGGACCAGGGTTGTCAATTACAGTTAATTTTGTCGTGCAGTGTTAATCCTTGCGCGCTCAGCATCCAAGTGGTAGTGGGAGAGTAAGATCGACACTCAATGCAATCCTAATACCTTATGTGATTATTGAAGCAATCCAGGGCCAAATACTAGTAAATTTACTCATCCACCTAGAGAAAAAACAGGAAAACCGTATAGTTTGGATAACTATTGTTCGTTACTGACCCGAAGATATTTTCACCATGCCTTGCAAATAAGCCAAATTCATTCAATGAGGATCTATTAAGAATGGCTAGACTTTCGTTATTCAAATAAAAAAACTCTCTGTAGATCAGTATACTTACGTGGATTAGATACTATAAATTGTCACAAATGTGCCAAAAATTGTCGAAATTTCACTAAATTGTTTCGGCATAAATACTTGATGATTTATCTAAGTTGTTGAAATTCATGACCTTTGTATATTTGGCATTATATGTGCTTTAAATATTAGTGAGCCTCTCAACATGATACAAATATCCTCTATTTGGCATGTTGTTATTCTCGACTCCTCCTGGATTCGGGCGCCTAATTAGGCGCCCATTTTTTTTGCAAAATTCAAATTACGCGATCAAGTCTACCCGACGAATCAAGTGCATGTTGTGTTCAGAACAAACGAAAAAAATGAAATTACAGAAATGACATGGGGATGGGAACGACCATTCTCTAAAAGGCCATTAATTAATGCTCGCGGTAGTGAAGCATGGGAAAAAAGAACATGGGCAAAAG
>JBFGJY010000007.1:0-57311 GCA_041576975.1 Gammaproteobacteria bacterium
ACTTTTTGCTCTTTTAGAAGTGTCTCAATTTTTAACCCAATAATTTCTTGTTGCTTCTCCAAATTTATAAAGCATTCCCTAGATAATATATGCAACCCAGGAGGCCGAAATTCTTTTTCATTATCATGCGTTCGTTTATGTCCATGTGCGAATAACAATTCGCTGTCAGAATAAATAAAGTTCGCAGAGCCATATCGCCTGATTATCCTTGCAAAGTCTGAAACTAATTTGACTCTATCATCGATTGTAGGCTCTTGTTCAGAAAGCCATAACTCTTTGAGTAAATCCATTAAACTGCAAAAGGCATATTCTGAATCGGTATCACCAACCGGTCGAAAAATAGAATGCTTTAAATTCTTGTCACTAGCAATTCCTGTCAAATTTCCATTATGTGCAAAAACATGCATGCGCCCACCCAGTTCACGGCAAAAAGGCTGAGTATTTTCAAGCTTCACTTCTCCCTGTGTTGCACGTCGAATATGTGAAACTAT
This sequence comes from Gammaproteobacteria bacterium, assembly GCA_041576975.1. Classification (GTDB taxonomy): domain Bacteria; phylum Pseudomonadota; class Gammaproteobacteria; order UBA4575; family UBA4575; genus JBFGJY01. Next base: position 492 of record JBFGJY010000007.1, read on the forward strand.
AAGTTTGCTTTGTATATGATGGCTTTTAATGAAATCCATACATTCACTATGACTAGCAGTACTAGCTTCTTTAATTATCTGAACATCGTGATCTGCATAGAATGCGACACCCCAACCATCCTTATGTGGCCCCTCTAGTCCTCCATGCTTTGAAAACTCGTCCAGTGAAAACGTAACATTGGTTGGCTCAATACTTGATATTGCAAAAAGCTCACACATCTAGAAAATAGTTTTTTATATTCGCATCGGTTCAACATGGACCACGACATCATTAATCCCGAATTTTTCTAACAATTCCTCTTCAATAAGATCCGCAACCTTATGTGAATCTTCTGTTGACATATTAGCTCTTACTGTAACGACTACATCTGCAAACGTTTCATGGCCTATTGTGCGGGATCGTAATCGTTCAATTTTTATCACGTCTTCAAGTTGCTCAATTGTTTCTGCAACTTTACTTTGATCCACTGCTGCTTCATCAACCAAAACGGGAATGCTTTTACGAAATAATTGGTATGCAAGATAGAATACTAAACCAGAAATAAAAACCGCAAATATAAAATCGAGAATTGGATATCCTCGAGCCGCAAGTTGCCAGCCCACAATTACCCCAATAGTGACAAGTACATCACTAAATGTATGTCTAGCATCTGCGTTTAATAGATCTGAATTTAAACGTCTTGCCCAATAATTTTCCCAACTCGATATCGCAATGTTTATTACAAGCACCACGCACATCACTATTAGACCCCAACGACTATGCAATATAGGATTTCCAATTCGTTCAAAGGCACGAATGATGATTTCAATTGCAATAACGCTAAGCAATGTTGCTAATACAAAAACTGCCAGTGTTTCGAATTTTCTATGCCCGTATGGATGGTTTGGATCAGGTGGGTTAGAAGATACTCGTAATGCTATAAATGCGAACAAGTTATTGAAAAGGTCCGTAAGAGAGTGCAACGCATCACTGAGAATTGCACTAGAACCAGTATAGATACCTACTGTAGTCTTAGCCATGAAGACAATTACATTAGCCAAACCTTCAAGAATCAGGATTTTGAGAACTTTTTGGTCTACATCACCAATGCCCTTATCAATTGATCTTTTTATCATTTTTATAATGCAAAAGTATGTAAGCCTCTCTCAAAACTAAAACAAACTATAACAAAATAAAATTAAATAGAATTTTGACCGTGATCATCTTTTGTCAAGTAAACTGGACGGAAATGGAACTTAGCAATACCACATGTCCTGATTAGTGGCTTTTTAATGCTCGCGTATATAAATCCATATATTGCAGAGCACTATTGTTCCATGAAAAATCTTGCTGCATTGCATAATGTTGAATTTTTATCCAATGATCCTCTTTATGATACAAATCCAGTGCACGCGTAATCGCTTCAACAAAAGCATCCACTGTATCTTTTTCAAAGACAAACCCTGTTGCTTGTTGCGCTAAATATGTTTCTTTTGTAACGTTTATTACAGTATCTGCTAATCCGCCTGTTCGTCGTACTACAGGGATGGTTCCATACATTTGACTATACATTTGATTTAAACCACATGGCTCAAAGCGAGATGGCATTAAAAATAAATCTGCACTTGCCGTAATTTTATGTGCTAATTCTTCATCGTATCCAATTTTTACAAACACTCTAGAGGGGTTTTGATAAGCAATTTCACGTAATTCTTGCTCAAATTTTTTGTTACCAGTACCAAGAATTACAATTTGCAAATTAAACTTAATCAGAATTGGTAAAGATTCTATTATTATATCTATTCCTTTCTGTTCAACCAAACGCGTAACGACGCCTAAAAGTGGTATTTCTTTATCTATTGTAAAATGGAGTAATTGTTGTAATGCAAGCTTATTCTTTGTTTTTTTTGCAAGTGATTCGCTATCATATTGAAAATTAATAAAAGCATCATTGCTAGGGTTCCATTCTTTTGTATCTATGCCGTTGATTATTCCGCTTAATTTTTTTGAATTACTTTTTAATAAATCTTCTAAACCAAAGCCATAATCTTTAGTTTGAATTTCTTTTGCAAAGGTAGGGCTGACAGTGTTTATGTAATCCGCATAAAGAATTCCACCTTTAATAAAAGAAAGCTGGTCATGAAATTCTAGACAGGTAAATGACCATAGTGCCTCCGGTAGATGCAACTCCAAAAATGTGGCACGAGGAAAAAGTCCTTGATAGGCCAAATTATGAATTGTAAAAATAATGCCTGGCCTAGTTACTTCGAGATCTAGTAAAACTGGTGCAAGCCCGGTTTGCCAATCATTACAATGTACGATATCTGGATGCCAATTAAGACCAAGTTTATTTACGGCGATCGCGGTAACCACACGCGCAAATAAAGCAAAACGCTGCGCGTTATCAGGCCAAGGTAAGCCATCACTTGAGAGATAGGGGCCCCCATCACGATCAAATAATGGCGGACAGTCTATTAGCCATATTGTCTGATCGGTTTCAGGTAAAGTGGACTCTAAAAGGTTAACTTCGCCCTCTAAAAAAGTAATAGTAGCGATAAGATTTGATTGCTGTAATTTACGCTTAGCTTCTCGATACGCTGGCATCACCAGGCGTATGTCCTGACCTAGTGTTTGTAGCGCCAGCGGCAAACCATGTGCAACATCTGCAAGTCCTCCTGTTTTAATTAACGGATATATTTCACTACTTGCAAAAAGAATTTTGTATTGTTTGCCATTTAAAATCTTAGTGACTCCCTAAAAAGATTTATTCAGGACTTAGTATGATGCCTCCCAAAGGTGGCAATGTAAGTTTTAACGAATAGGGGAAACCCATCCAAGCTTTAAATTCAGCGCTAACACTTGTATCGTTACCCACATTAGATCCGCCATAATAAGATGAGTCAGAATTTATTATTTCCTTATATTCACCTTCATGAGGAACGCCAATACGATAGTTTTCGCGCTTTACCGGTGTAAAATTAAGCACGATGACAAAAAATTTGTCTTTTGATTTTCGAATATAACTAATAACAGATTGTTCATGATCATGACAATCTATCCATTGAAACCCCTGTGCATCGAAATCATAAAAATGTAATTCTGGAGATTTCACGTAGAGTGAATTTAGATCTTGAATCAGATCTCGCACGCCTCGATGAGAAGCATACTCGAGCACGTACCAATCTAGCGCTTGATTATGATTCCACTCTGATCCCTGTCCAAATTCACAGCCCATGAATAACAGTTTCTTTCCCGGATATGTAAACATATAGGTATATAACAAGCGTAAATTTGCAAATCGCTGCCATTCATTTCCAGGCATTTTATTAAGTAGCGAATTTTTTCCATGTACGACTTCATCATGTGAAAAAGGCAGTACAAAATTTTCATGAAATGCATACAATAAACCAAATGTAAGAATGTCATGATGAAATTTGCGATGTACGGGATCCTCATGCATATACTTCAATGTGTCGTGCATCCAGCCCATGTTCCACTTCATTGAAAAACCTAATCCGCCCACCCAAGTCGGTTTGGTTACTTGCGGCCATGCGGTTGATTCTTCTGCTAAAATCAATGTGCCTGGGAATTCCCCATGGGTGACGCTATTTAGTTCACGAATAAAATCAATTGCCTCTAAATTTTCATTACCACCATATTTATTTGGAATCCATTCGCCTTCTTCTCGCGAATAATCCAAATATATAAGAGAGGCGACAGCATCGACACGTAATCCGTCAATATGAAATTCCTCAAGCCAATAAAATGCGCTGGATAGCAAATAATTTCGTACTTCATCGCGGCCATAGTTATAAATTAATGTTCCCCAATCTGGATGCTCTCCGAGACGTGAATCCTCGTGTTCATATAAGGCAGTACCATCAAAACGCCTCAGCCCATGTTCATCCTTGGGAAAGTGCGCCGGGACCCAATCAAGAATGATGCCAATATTTTGTTGATGACATTGATTAACAAAATATCGAAAATCATCAGGGCTGCCATAGCGTGTAGTCGGTGCAAAATTGCCTAGAGTTTGATAGCCCCATGAGTCATCAAATGGATGTTCACTAATAGGCAGTAATTCAATATGAGTGAATCCAAGTGATTTGACATATGAAACTAAACGATCAGCCAATTCTCTGTAATTGAGAAATTGACTGTCTTCGTCACGCTGCCAGGATCCCAGGTGTAGTTCGTAGATTGACATTGGTGCATGCAACCATTCAGTTTGTTTACGTTGGTTTAACCAAACATGATCATTCCATTGAAAGCTGCTTGACTCGGTAATGATTGATGCAGTTTTAGGGCGAATTTCAAATTGTTGAGCGTATGGATCAGACTTGACTAATACATTTTCCGTACTTCGATTACGAATTTCAAACTTATAAGGAGCCCCAACTGATATCTCCGGAATAAACAATGCCCATACACCACTACTACCTAAATTCTGCATCGGATGTCTACGCCCATCCCAACGATTGAAGTCTGCTACCACACTGACACGCTCCGCATTGGGTGCCCAAACGGCGAACCTTACCCCTGGAACATTATCAATCGTCATACAGTGAGCGCCTAAAATACGATATATATGCCAATGTTGCCCTTGATCAAATAAGTGCAAATCATAATCAGGTATGTGGGGGACAAAGGTATAAGGGTCATACTCGGTAAATTCATCACCTTCGTTATTTTGCCAGTACAGTATATAGTGTTCAGGGATGTCCTCTTGTGTGCCGCTGTATTCAAAAATATCGGTCTTCAGAACTCGTGTCATTTCTGGACCATTCGTGCCAATTCGCACTGTTTTACAAAATGGGATGAATACACGGATAATAGATTGAGAATTATCGCTACAACGACCCAGTATTGAAAAAGGATCGTGGTGTTGGGCACCTACTAGCTTGAGCAACTCACTATCGAGAGCTTGGGACGATACTGGTAATATGGTTGACACAAATCAAATAGTATAGTTAAAAATAAAATGCAACTTGATCATTCTCATCGCTATGTAAGCCGGTTAACACGAAATACTCTAGCGTTAATTTTAGCTGGTGGTCGTGGTTCACGTTTACTACATCTTACAGAGTGGCGCGCCAAACCTGCTGTTCCTTTTGGTGGTAAATTTCGCATTATCGATTTTCCATTATCAAACTGTGTGAATTCAGATATTCGACAGATAGCTGTCCTCACACAGTATAAAGCACATTCCCTAATACGCCATATTCAAAGAGGTTGGTCAATTTTTCGTGGAGAATTTGGCGAATTTGTTGAACTATTACCTGCACAACAAAGGCTAGAGACTTCTTGGTATGCAGGTACGGCAGATGCCGTTTATCAAAACATAGATATTATTCGTGCCCTCAAACCAGAATATTTATTGATCTTAGCGGGCGATCATATCTACAAAATGGATTATGGAACAATGCTTGCCCACCATATCACACATAATGCTGATTTAACTGTGGGCTGCATAGAAGTCCCTAAAGAACAAGCCACTGCATTTGGCGTCATGACAATTAATCCCGACACAAGAATATTAGATTTTGATGAAAAACCAGAAAACCCTATGCCCATTCCTGGAAATCAAAACCTCTCGCTGATATCGATGGGCATCTACGTTTTTAATATGAAATTTTTAATCGAACAACTAATTCGTGATGCTGATACATCTTCATCCAGTCATGACTTTGGAAAAGATCTAATCCCTTATGCCGTACATCATAACTACAATGTCTTTGCCTTTCCGTTTCGCGATGAAGAAACGCATGAACCTATTTTTTGGCGAGATGTGGGAACAATAGATGCCTATTACGATGCTAATATCGAATTAATTTCAGTTACACCAGAGCTTAATTTATATGATGAGAATTGGCCCATATGGACTTATGCAGAACAATTACCACCAGCAAAATTTGTTTTTAATGATGAAAAATGTCGTGGGATGGCAGTCGATTCAACGGTGTCTGGTGGTTGTATAATTTCTGGCGCAAAAATAAAACACTCACTACTTTTTTCTGATGTCATTGTTGAACAGTTTAGCACTGTAGAAGAAAGCGTTATTCTGCCAAACGTTCGCATTGGTAAAAACTGCAAAATTAAAAATGCCATTTTAGATAAATCTTGTAAGATTCCTGATGGAACATCTATTGGTTATGATTTGGAAAATGATAGTAAAATATTCCATATCAGCCCAATGGGACGAATTTTGGTAACACCGGAAATGCTTGGCCAACAGGTGCATCATGCACGCTAATAACAAGTTAAAGGTAGTGCTGTATTGGCACATGCATCAACCTGATTATCGTAATTTGACCACAGGTATTTATCAACAGCCCTGGACTTATCTGCATACAATAAAAGACTACATCGATATGGCAATGCATTTAGAGGCAGAGCCACAAGCTCGAGTAGTCGTGAACTTCACTCCTATATTATTAGAACAAATTCAAGATTATGACAATCAGATTACTGATTATTTAACACACGCCACACCCCTTCGAGATCCATTACTCTCTGCACTTGCAGAACCATCAATCCCTACAAAACACTTACGACGCATTGAAATTATAAATTGGTGTACAAGGGCACATAAAAAACACACCATACATCGATTCCCCGCATTTCATCATTTAGTTCAAATCTACGAAAAGCTAAAAGATAATCCGCACGCAATTAACTATCTTAAAGATCAGTACTTTTTTGACATTCTTGTCTGGTATCACTTGGGCTGGATGGGGGAGCTTGTGCGACGTAATGACTTGCGCATTAAACGCTTATTAAAAAAGGAACACTCCTTTGACTATCATGACCGGCAGGAACTGATCAGAGTAATCGGAAAGCTAGTAGCTTCTATTATTCCTCGTTATCGTGCATTAGCCGAATCTAAACAAATTGAACTTTCTACAACGCCCTATGCGCATCCAATTCTTCCCTTACTGATCGATTTTAATTGTGCTTTAGAAGCCATACCTGATGCGCCGCTGCCTAAACACGACAAATACCCTGGTGGTGAAGAACGCGCAAGATGGCATATTGAAGAAAGTATTAAAACATTTAAACACCATTTTGGATTTGCACCCGTTGGTTGCTGGCCTTCAGAAGGCGCCATCAGTACAGCAACTTGTAAATTAATTCAAGAATATGGATTTAAATGGATTGCCAGCGGTGCGGGTGTTTTTCGGCACAGTGTTGGCAAAAATGAGTCTGCCACAGCATCAAGTCAAAAATTATTTGAGCACTTGCCGAATCGATTGCCTAATCAAGACATTATTTGTTTTTTTAGAGATGATAGATTGTCAGATTTAATTGGCTTTGAATATCAAGGTTGGCATGCGGATGATGCGGTTGCAAATTTAATTCATAACTTGCAGGAAATCGCTAAGCAAGACACAAAGCATTCAAACAGAATTGTGTCAATCATCTTAGATGGTGAAAATGCATGGGAGCACTATACAGAAAATGGCTATTATTTCTTAAACGCTTTATATAAGGAGTTATCCCATCATCATGATATCGAACTGACTACATATTCGGATTATCAAGCAAACAAATACGCACAAATACAAGTCTTACCTAAGCTTGTCGCAGGCAGTTGGGTATATGGGACTTTATCAACCTGGATTGGAAGTAAAGACAAAAATCGCGGCTGGGATATGTTATGCGATGCAAAACAATGTTACGACGAAATAGTAAATTCTGGAAACTTATCTGCGGATTCACTTAAAACTGCAATGCATCTTTTAGCTATTTGTGAGGGTTCGGACTGGTTCTGGTGGTTTGGTGATTACAACTCGAGCGAAACGGTGAGCGATTTTGAAAAACTTTATCGAAAGAACCTATCTAATTTATATGAAATCTTAGAACTTACTCCACCTAAAAACCTTTCTTCTAGTTTTACATTTGGCAAAGGATCTCCAGCAGGTGGTGGTTCCATGCGTCGTAGCGGAGAACATATTTGAATATCAATCCTTTGATGACAAAACGACGCGCTGGTGTTTTATGTCACATAACTTCCTTACCTGGGTATTTAGATTATGGAGATTTAGGCTCAGATGCTTATAAGTTTATTGACTTTTTATCATCCAGCGGCTTTTCGATTTGGCAAATACTACCACTTGGCCCTACACATTCTGATCTTTGCCCATACCAATCGCTTTCTGCACATGCAGGAAATCCCCAATTAATTAATCTTGAATGGCTATGCGACAAAGGCTGGCTTAGGATAGACGAACTCCATCAAAATCACGAAAATATCTGGGCACATCGGTTGCAATGTATACAACGTGCTTATATTAGATTTAAAAACGATGCAAATAATGACGAAACTTTGAAATTTCAAAGTTTTACAAAAAAGCATCACTATTGGTTAGAAAAATTTGCCATATTTATGGCATTACGTGAAATGTTCAAAAATCAAGCGTGGGCTGAATGGCCTGAATCATACCGTGATTGTGACTCAACTAGATTACAGGCGTTTAGCAAAAAAAATCAATTGCCAATTGAAGCAATTCAATTTCAACAATATATATTCTTTACACAATGGGCCGAACTAAAAAAATATGCTAATGAAAATAATGTATTAATTATTGGTGATGTGCCTATTTTTGTAGCACATGATAGTGCTGAAGTCTGGGCAAATAGAAAATATTTTGCACTTGATCATACAGGCCATCCTAAATTTGTTGCTGGTGTGCCACCAGATTATTTTTCACAAACTGGGCAACACTGGGGGAATCCACATTATCAATGGCAAAAACTGGAAGAAGAAGGATTTAGCTGGTGGGTTGATCGTTTAAGAACACAGTGTGAATTATATGATGCGATTCGTATCGACCACTTTCGTGGGCTCGCTAAATATTGGGAAATACCTGCCAGCGAGACCACTGCAGTAAATGGGCGTTGGGTTGCTGCACCAGGAAGGCATCTATTACAAGTGTTAACTCAAATGTATCCTAGCTTGTGCTTGATTGCCGAAGACTTAGGGACTATTACGCCTGATGTTCACGAATTACGTGACGAGTTTGCACTACCTGGTATGAATGTATTGCAATTTGCATTTGATGGTAGTGATGAGAATCCATATTTACCAAAAAATCATTTGCAAAATAGTCTCGTATATACGGCTACACATGACAATGACACAACACTTGCATGGTATGAATCTCTATCAGCTGAAACCCAGCAATACATTAGACAATGTATTAATTATGAAACCGAAAATATGCCGTGGCCCATGATTCGTGCAGCACTTGATTCTGTCGCAAATCTTGCCATTTTTCCTATGCAAGATATTTTGAGTCTAGGTAAAGGACATCGCATGAATAGGCCTGGCACGATTGAAGGGAATTGGCAGTGGCGTTTTGAGTGGAGCCAGGTTGACCCGCACTTGCCAATAAAAATTGCTGATCTACTTAAAGAGCATAAACGAAAAAAAGTTATAAATAATTCAACTTATTCTTGCAACCAAATCATGCAGCCTGTTTCAAACTTATGACACAGATTTTCATGATAAGGGTACATGCGAATTTTCATATACTGCATACCTGAAACATCTGGATTGAGTTCTATTGTAAAAACTTGCCCCTTAGATTTATTTGAACTATCTGCAGAAAACTGGAACGTATTGAATTCTTTAAACACGTCTTCTGTCTCTTCATCACTCATTACACATTCAACAATAACGTCTTTGCTTGATAAGCCATTTAAATCAGCCTCAATTTTAATCGTAAAGGGCTCTCCTTGCTTAACTGCTGTAGGTTTTTGTGTAATACATTTAATATTAATACCAGGCCATGCTTTGCTTACTTTCAATTTCCATTGGCTTAACTCAACTGCATTTTTACCATTATTACTACTAATTACTTTTTTCTTATCACGTGCCGGCAGATAATAGTTATACATGTACTCCGATAACATACGCTGGGAATTAAAATTAGGAATAATAGATTTCATGGACTCTTTTGCAAGTTCTACCCAAGCGGCAGAATACCCTTGACCGCCTCTACTAAAATACAAAGGCACAACTTCATTCTCTAAAATTTCCAGCAAGTCATTAGCCTCTTGTTGATTACGATATTCATGATCAAACTCAGTGCCATGGGGAGTGATTGCCCAACCATTTTTGCCGTTATAGCCTTCATTCCACCAACCATCTAAAATACTTAAATTCAATACGCCATTCATACCAGCCTTTTGCCCAGAAGTACCACTTGCCTCTAAAGGATATTCAGGCGTATTCATCCATACGTCCACACCGGCCACTAGACGTCGTGCCAAGACCATATCGTAATCCTCTACCTGCAAAACTTTACCTTGGAATTCAGGTCGTTGGGTAAATTCATGAATCATCCTTATGAGCTCTCGGCCTGGAGCGTCGTCAGGATGTGCCTTGCCGGCAAACAGCAATATAGTAGGCCTTGCTGGATCACTCAGAAGTTTGGCTAAACGCTCTAAGTCATAAAACAATAAATTAGCTCTTTTATATGTAGCAAATCTGCGCGCAAAACCAAGTATTAAAATGTCTGCATCATGTTGGCTTACTAATTGTGTAATTCGATTAATCGTTGACTCGCTACGCCCGTTTCTACGGCATTGTGTTACGATACGCTCATGTACTGCTGACAATAATATTGTTTTTAATTCACGGCGCAAACTCCAAAAACGATGAGGGGGAATCTCATCTAAACATTGCCAGAAATCTGAGTTATTGAGTTCGCCTCGCCATTCACCGAATCGCATATCAAATAAGTTAGTCCACTCTTTTGCTAGAAAAGTAGAAATATGCACACCATTGGTTACACATCCAATCGGGTTTTCTTTATAGGATATTTGTGGCCATATATGTGATTGCATTTTAGAAGCGACTTCACGATGTATTTTACTAACTCCATTATGAAACCTTGAACAATGCAAGGCCAAATTAGTCATATTAAAATCATTATTGTTCGAACCAGCTCCAAGTTTCATAAAAGAATCAAAATTTATACCGAGATCTTGAGCATATTGACTAAAACAACTTTGTACCAATTCTCTTTTAAAAATGTCGTGGCCCGCAGGTACAGGCGTATGTGTTGTGAATATAACATTACTTGCATTTAACTCGAGTGCGCTATCAAAATCTAACCCTTCTGAAATATTTTCACGGCACCGCTCAAGTGTGGAAAACGCAGCATGTCCTTCATTGATATGCCATATTGTAGGATGTAAGTTAAGCGCCCTTAATGCACGCACGCCACCAATGCCAAGTACAATTTCTTGAAGAATACGTATCTCACTACCACCCTTATAAAGCTGATGTGTAATTTCTCGAATTGCTGCTTCATTTTCTGGAATGTCGCTATCTAAAAAATACAGCTTTATATTACCTGCGATAGCTTCCCAAACTTTTAGAGTTATCTTTCGATCAGGAAGCTTTATAACTATATGTAATACTTCTCTAGAGGATGTGCGACATACTTTTATTGGTAAGTGTTCAAACTCTGTAGGATGATAATGAGGAATTTGATTTCCATAATAATCAATTTCCTGCTTAAAATAGCCTTGACGATATAACAGGCCTACCCCAACAAACGGTATCGCCATATCACTCGCAGCTTTACATAAATCAGCCGCTAGAATTCCCAATCCTCCTGAATAGATAGGGAAGCTCTCATGAAATCCAAATTCTAAACATAAATAGGCAATTAAATCTTTTTCAGCATCCAAGCGATCAGCAAAATCAGCATACATATTCAAATTTTGATATGCACTATAACTCGATAACACACGAGCATAATCATCCATGAAATTACTATCGCTCGCTGCATTATCTAATTTTTTCTGAGCAACACGTCGTAAGAATAATTTTGGGTTGTGATTACATTTCTCCCAAAGATCTTCATCCAACCTTCTAATCAACATACGGGCTTCAGCATTCCAGGTGTAATATAAATCATTCGCAAGTTCCTCCAGACCTGCCAGATCTTCAGGAAGCTTGGGTTGAAATTCAATTTTGAAACGTTTAACTGTCATTTAACTAACATTCTTTGACTGGAATAAAGCAGCTTTATATTAATGCATCTGCATTAATTCAATTTGGTAATCTGATGTGTCTTAAGCTTTCAGGAATGATCTTCCTAAGGTTGTTGAAATCTGAGCATTGCATAATTTATCTAATGGGCGATTTCCATGCCATATTCAAATTGTCCATATTTCTACCGAAGATAAGCTTCTGCAGCATAACGCCGCATCATACCGTGACTATTAAAGCGAGTATTCTTACTCATCACATTTTTCATAATTTGTATCCATGCCGCACGATCATCATAATATATAGGTAGAACAACTTGTTCTAACTTATTATATAAACATACAGCATCTCCGCGCTGCGTATCTGTAGTGTCGATGGCCCAGCCTGTAACTCCCTCAATATATCCTTCTATCCACCAACCATCCAATACACTCAGATGCGGTATGCCATTAAATGCTGCTTTAATTCCACTGGTACCCGAGGCCTCCATCGGCGGCATAGGTGTGTTCAACCAGATATCAACACCGGAGGTTAAATATTGTGCAACTTCCATGTCATAGTTTTGCACATATACGATGCGCATATATCCTGATAATGTTTTAATATGGTTATTCAGTTGACTTATTAATTCCTTGCCTCGTTCATCTGATGGATGGGCCTTACCAGCGAGAATTATTTGTAAAGGATAACGTTTACTAATTGTTTTTAAGCGTTCAAGATCTGTAAACAACAAATCAGGTCGCTTATAGCCCGTCATGCGCCGAGCAAATCCTAACACACAGGAATCTAGTTCAATTTGTTCACCAGTTTTCTCTTTTATATATGTAATTAGATTACGTTTTGCATCAAGGTGTGCCGCCCATATTTCTTGTGCTGGAATCTGGTCAGCACGAATTAACACTGAAGGTTGATGCAACCATTCAGGGAAGTAGTGGTCATATAGCTTAGCGACTGCTCCACATGTCCAAGTTCTTGGATGTACTCCATTAGTAATGGCATTTACTTTGAATTGAGGAAATTGTTGACGTGCAATTTGAGCATGACGTGAACTCACTCCATTTATACGCCCACTAAGACTCAATGCTAGCTGCGTCATATTTAAATCAGTTTTTCCTGCTAATAATTTGAGTTCGTTAATATCGAAATAGTCATCTAAAACTTTTTCAACTAATGAGTATGAAAATCGATCGTGTCCAGATTCCACAGGCGTGTGTGTAGTGAATACACAACGTTCCTTAACTCTGCCGATGTCAAAATTACATTCGCCCGGTCCTACCGTTTCTTCAGGGCGACGGTGTCGACGCAATAATTCAAGTGCTAATAAAGCAGAGTGACCTTCATTGAGATGGTAAGTGTGAGTTTCAAACCCAAGTGCACCTAACATACGCATCCCACCTATCCCTAACACTGCCTCTTGTTTGAATCGATAGCTATTGTCGCCCCCATAAAGTACGTTAGTAATTTTTCTATCTTCAGGTGCATTTTCTACAACATTTGAGTCTAAAAGTAATATCGGTATTTCATAACCCGAAATTCCTGGCAATATATATAGCCAAGGCCGCAACCACACCTCGCGCCGCTCAATGTTGATAGCGATTTTTGCACGTAATGGCAAAGCCCAATCATTGGGTTCCCATGGATCAGAATGCTCAATTTGATTTCCATTATCATCAATTTCTTGTTGTATATACCCTGCACGCGAGACCAAAGTTATAACTACTAATGGTATTTCCAAATCCGCAGCGGAGCGCGCAGTATCGCCGGCAAGAATTCCCAGACCACCGCTGTATGTGTGAATTTCAGGGCGTAATGCCACTTCCATACTGAAATATGCAATTTTGGGCGTATATGTAAATCGATCTAAGGGTGTCATATTAAGATTTCGTATATACAAAAAATAGAAGATATTCGCTTCACTTGTAATCCCGTATATAAATTATCCTATATACAAATGCGACAAATAAGCCTCCTCCAATGATATTTCCCAATGTCACTGGAATTAAATTGGTTATAAAATCTGTTAAGCTAATTCCTCCTCCACTTAGCAACATACCTAATGGAATAAAATACATATTTGCTACGGAATGTTCAAAGCCAAGTGCCACAAATGCAGAGATGGGAAACACAATTACTAAGACTTTACTTGCTACATCACGAGCAGCAAAGCCTAGCCAAATTGCTAAACACACTAGTGTATTACACAAAATTCCTCTTACAAAGGCTTGCAGAGGGTCGAGATTAACTTTAGCAATTGCTATGTTTAAAGCAGTTTCTGCAACTGCACCCGCGCCGAGCGAGAGTGCACCAGACCAAAACATGAGTGTTGCTGTACCTATTGCACCGACTAAGTTTGCAATGTAAACAAGACTCCAGTTTCGCAACAGCTGTGTTGTAGAAACTTTACGGTCTGCCCATGCCATTACAATAAGATTATTGCCGGTAAAGAGTTCCGCCCCACCCACTACAACCAGTATTAGCCCCAATGAAAATGCCACTCCGCCCAATAATCGAGCTGGACCTAAACCCATATTATGATCGGTCATCACTAAGGTAAAGTACATTGCACCAAATGCAATGAATGCACCGGCAAGCAGACCTAATGTCAGCGTTGGAATAGCAGACAACGCTGCTTTTTCCACACCTATACTTTCTACTAATTTAGCTATTTTAGCCGGTGCATACGCATCAAAATTTTGTTCTTTCAAAGTAACATCCTCGTTTTATATATATTTTATATATGTAAAACCAATCCCCAATATTAAGAAGAATAAGCCAATGCGCTATTACTTTAAGTCAGTGTGTGTACTAATGCTTATATTTTGATGAAAATCAATAGGTGATTACGTGTGAGTCTTAATGTCTAAATAGCTTAAAATATTATTCAAATTAGAAAACCAGCATCTTAACATTTATAGCTTTTGCGATATCACTTATATGAACATCTTCTTCAGTATTAATACTTATCGTATACATTTTTTCATTTTCATCAAGTGGTACATATTTTCCAAGTTGTGAATGTAGTACCTCAATATCAGCTTCTGATGGCTCGCATTTATCTTTAGCTCTTGTGATTAGGCGCTGCTTTAAACAATTTTCTGTTGCTTGAAACTCTAAAATAATAAAAGGAAGGCCTAATTCCGCTGCAAGTATGCGAAACTCATCACGTAACTCTCGTTCTAAAAAGCACGCATCAACAATAACCGAATAACCTGACTCGAGAATTGATTTAGAGAGATTTGCAAGCCTTTTATATGTTTCCCTAGAAGATTGCTGCGTATAAATTCCTTCATTTACACGTGATTGAGTATGTTTCGACGCCGCATAACCATATAATCTTTTGCGCTCCACATCCGAACGGAGTCGTATAGCTCCAATCAACTCAAGCAATGATTCAGTAAATGTAGATTTTCCTGAACCCGATAAGCCATAAGTAATTATCAGCACTACCTTGTGTTCTGCAATATATTGCGAGGCTAATTCAATGTATGATCTAAATTCACTTAGTATATTTTTCTCTTGAGTTTCTGAAAGATGTTTTTGTGAAATTCGTAATAACGCCACTTTAGCTCTTACAATTGCGCGATAAACTAAATAATACTTAAAAACACCTAGTCCTTCATAATCGCCAGTATGTTGTAGATATAAATTTATAAATCGATTTGCAAATTCAGTATGCCCACGATCACACAAGTCCATTGTTACAAAAGCAACTTCACTCATAACATCGATCCAGCGCAAATGTTCGTTAAAATCTATGCCATCAAAAATAGTAACCCTGTGATCATTTACTACCATGTTGCCTAAATGCATATCGCCATGGCACTCTCGTATAAATCCATCAGCTCTTCTCTTCTGTAGTCGTGTATATTTATCAAGGTATTCTTCTTTGCTCCATGTCTTAATGATTTTTAATAGCGATAAATTGTTTTCGTCTTTATGATTGGACTCAATTTGTTCAAAATTATCTGTAACCCAATAATCAATATCTTCAGGAGTACCAAGTTTGCCTTCCGCAGATATTTTATCTATACAAAGATGAAATTCAGCAATCTCTTTTGCCATCTCATCGATATGTTGTTGGAGTAATTGACCATGTGCTGATAAGTAACTTAGTAATGACTGTTGTGAAAATTGGCGCATTTTGACAGCATATTCGATTGGTACTCCAGACTTTTTAAAAGATGGGTGTTCAGGGCTGCCTGTTATAGCAACAACATCTAAGTAGAGTTTTGGAGCTAGACGAGTATTCAAACGTAGCTCTTCATGACAATAAAACTTGCGTTTCTCGAGTGTAGAAAAGTCTACAAAGCTAAACTGAATTGGTTTCTTAATTTTGTAAGCATACTCACCGGTAAGCAAAACCCAAGAAATATGTGTTTCTATAATTGAGATATCACTTCCTGCATGCTCATATATAGAGGGATTACAAAGTGAAACAATCAGTTTGTCAGACTTGCTTTTCATAATGGTTTATAAAAGTCTAAAATACTTTTCTCACGACGTTAATTTTTTTGTATCGTGCTACGAATTTGTATCCCTCCATTACAAGAAGAATAGTCAAAGATAAGCATAAAAGATAAAACCATTGATTAAATCCTACCGGCCCAATGTGTAATACATCTTTAAGGATGGGTGTGTACATTGCTGCTATATGCAACAACTGCGCTGTAATAGTTCCAAATAGTAATAATGGATTACCAAGAGGATTATGTCGAAATACAGATTGTGTTTCGGATCGGCTATTAAATGCTTGAATGTTTAAAAATAACACCATTAACAATAAAGTGAGGTTTCGAGCTTCTTCAACTGTATTACCTGCGGCAATTGAAAATTGAAATGTAACAAATGCAAGCCCACCTATTACAAATGCAGATACAATCACTCTTTCCAGCATAACTCTATTAAAAATTTTCTCTTGGGGTGAGCGTGGCGGTTTGCTCAATTCATCGCCCTCTGCAGGTTCAAATGCAAGTGCTACATCTTGTATACCATTTGTGACTAAATTTAACCAAAGTAATTGAACGGCAAACAATGGGACAGGTAATCCACTCAATAAAGCTAATGCAACAAGCACAATTTCCGCTGCGCCAGCAGAGATCAAAAGAAAAATAACTTTGCGTATATTCGCATAAGCAATTCGTCCTTCTTCAATTCCGGCCATAATGGATGCAAAATTATCGTCGGTGATGATCATATCGGATATTTCTTTTACAACATCACTACCTTGCTTACCCATCGCAATACCCACATGCGCCGCTCGCAAAGCAGGTGCATCATTGGCACCGTCCCCAGTAACTGCAACGTAATGACCATTGCGTTGCATTGCATGGACAATATTTAGTTTTTGTTGAGGCTCAACTCTTGCGAAAACTCGCGTATTATTAATTAAATGTGCTTGCTTATCGCTTGATGCTTCTTTTATCTTTTTTATCTCAGAACCAGTAATGACTTGATCAGGCTTAGTGGCGAGTTCTAATTCATGCGAGATTGCATATGCAGTCTGTGGATGGTCGCCAGTAATCATTACCACTTCTATACCTGCCTTGCGACATGCTTGAATGGCATCTTTGGCCTCTGGACGTAACGGATCGATCATGGCCACTAATGCTAAAAAAGTGAGGCCTTGTAAATGATTCGTTGATATTTTTTCTTGTTTTCCTAACTCAATAACGCCTGCAGCAAACGCCAACACTCGAAATCCTGTCGTTGCTAATCGTGTTGCTTCTTTTTCAAACCAGGCGTAATCAAATGGTTCATTTCCATCTATCGAATCCATTGAGCTACACATCGAAGCCAGTTCTTCAAATGCGCCTTTCACAAATACAACTGTACGCGAATTAACTTCATGGGCAGCCGCTGAGAACCGATTCTCAGACTCATAAGGCATGACGGCAACCTCGGAATACATGTCTATTGCCTTTGCTCGTGCTACGCCAAGTTTTTGAGCCATTACCAACATTGCAATATCAACCGTGTCACCATGATGAGCCCAAGCGTGATTTCGACGTCCAAGAAATCCCTCATTTGCTAAAGCAGCAGCAAGGGCTACTCTTGATAACAGTTCTCGTTGTCTGGTCGTACAATTTGTTCCATCAGCACATTGAGCACTTCCAGTGGGATCCGTACCTTCTCCAGTTAAAATAATAGGAGCTTGTTTTGGTAACACGATCTGAACTGCAGTAATTTCATTAACCGTTAACGTACCCGTCTTATCTGAGGCAATCATGGTGCAAGATCCTAGTGCTTCAACTGCAAGAAGGCGTCGCACAATTACATTACGTTTTGCCATTCGCCTTACTCCTATTGCAAGCGCCACAGTCAAGGCAACTGGTAATCCTTCTGGGATAGCAGCAACTGCTAAGGCAACAACAACGAAAAATATCTCGTGCATTGTGTGCCCTTGATACTGCATAGCAACCCCCATTACGATGACTGCTATACCGATAGCGAACGCAATATTAATTGTAAACCGTTCCATGCGTATTATTAGTGGCGGCTTTACCTCAGTATCGTAGATCACTGCCTCCGCAATTTGGCCTAGTTGAGTACTGAGTCCTGTAGCAGTGACGATGCTCTCAGCCCGTCCTTTCAATACTAGAGTGCCTTTAAATGCCATGTTTAGTTGGTCTGCTATAGATGTCGCACTAGGCAACAACAATGAAGAATTTTTCTCTACTGGAGTTGATTCGCCCGTTAGCAACGACTCATCTATTTGTAAGTCATGCTCACTTATCAAACGAACATCCGCTGGAATTTTGTCGCCTGATTGAAGTAGAACTAAATCACCAGGCACAAGCAGTTCTGCATTTATTTCTAATGCCTCACCATCACGTATGACATGTGCATACTCCGTAATATATTCACGTAAATTTACAGCGCTACGTTCAGCACCATATTCTTGTGCGGTGCCAATGATGGCATTGATCAGTAGAATTGTAAAAATGAATACCGCATCAGTAATTTCGCCGAGCATAAGAGAAATAACTGCAGCGCCAAGTAAAATATAAATAAAAGGGTCTAAAAACTGCCTTATGAATATTAATACAAGACTAATCTTTGTAGATTGTGGTAATTTATTGAGCCCAAATTGTGAAAGACGTATTTTAGCCTCTTCTTGATGTAATCCCGTATGAGAGGAATCAAATTCGTCGATTACTTTATCTACGCTAAGAGAGCACGGTTGCTTGCGTAAAAAACGGTTTACATTTTGATTTTGCAATGAAGAGATTACTGTTTATTTCTAGAAAAATTTAGCTCATACTGCAAGCTCAATCTTTTTAGATTCAATTTGGTTAACAAGATATATAGTTTCTAATAGGCTATCTGGGTTTAAACTTATTGACTCTATTCCCAAATTTATTAAGAACTCTATAAATTCAGGGTAATCGGAAGGTGCTTGTCCACAAATACCTGAGTAACACCTATTGCGCTTAGCTCCTTCAACAGCAAGCTCAATCATTTTTAAGACACCTGGATCACGTTCATCAAAATCGAATGAGACAATTTCAGAGTCTCTATCTACTCCAAGCACTAACTGAGTAAGATCGTTTGAGCCAATAGAAATACCATCGAATACCTTTAAAAATTCATCAATTAGAACAACATTATTAGGAATTTCACACATCATATAAATCTTAAGCCCGCTTTCACCGCGCTTTAGGCCATGCGCATTCATAACCCCAAGAACTGCTTTACCTTCTTCTACTTTTCGACAAAAAGGAATCATTAAAATAACATTATCGAACCCCATTTTATTGCGTACACGATGCATGGCTTTGCACTCAAGAGAAAAACCTTCTTCATAGGCTGGATGCGCATATCGTGAGGCACCACGAAAGCCCAACATCGGATTACTCTCAGATGGCTCAAAAAATTTACCACCTAATAAACTTGCATATTCATTGGTTTTAAAATCCGACATTCGTACTATTACTGGTTTTGGATAAAACGCTGCCGCAATTGTACCCACACCCTCAGACAGCTTTTCAATAAAAAAGTCTTGTGGACTAAAATAATTATGTGTCAATCTTTCAATTTCTGCGCGTTGATTTGCATCCTTTACTTTTTGCAAGTGCACTAATGCCATTGGATGAATGCCAATATAGTTATTAATAATAAACTCCATTCTCGCAAGACCTACTCCATCACATGGTAATGCACTTAATCTAAATGCAAGATCAGGGTTGCCCAAGTTAATCATTAACTTAGTCCTTGATTTTGGGATTGAGCTCAGATCGGTAGTCTGCACCTCAAAAGATAACTCTCCCTTGTATATTTTTCCGACATCACCATCGGCACACGAAACCGTTATTGTTTGCCCATCAACTATTTTCCGTGTAGCCTCATTAGTACCTACTACCGCTGGTATACCTAACTCGCGCGCCACAATTGCTGCATGACATGTTCTACCACCATGATTGGTTATAATTGCAGCCGCTTTTTTTAATACTGGTCCCCAATCTGGAGATGTCATGTCTGCAACTAATACTTCTCCTGCTTCAAATTCAGATAAACGATCTTTATTAGAAATATATCGTGCAGTTCCGCTTGCAATTTTGCTGCCTACAGCGCGGCCTGTAATAAGGACTTTGCCTTTGTCTTTTATATGATACTGCTCTAATACATCATGTCGTTTTTGCGATGTAACGGTTTCGGGCCGAGCCTGTATTAAATAGAGTTGGCCATCGACACCGTCTTTAGCCCACTCAATATCCATTGGCCGTGGTTTATTTGCTTTTTTACTATAGTGCTCTTCAGTTTTGATTGCATAATCTGCAAGTTTTAAGACATCAGCATCATCTAAACAAAATTGTTGACTATCAACTTTCGATGTCTGTATTTGACGTGTAGCTTTTCCATCTTGGGTATAAACCATCTTGATGGTTTTATCACCAAGAGCCCTCCGTAAAACCGCAGAATAGCCTTGTTTGAAAGTAGGTTTGTGCACATAAAATTCATCTGGACTGACATTTCCTTGAACAATCGTTTCACCTAATCCATATGCTGCTGTGATAAAAACCACATCTTGAAATCCTGACTCCGTATCAATTGAAAACATTACTCCACTTGAAGCAAGATCAGAACGTACCATCTTCATTACACCAACTGATAAAGCAACTTTAAAATGGTCAAAATTGTTATTGTTACGATAAACAATAGCACGATCAGTAAAAAGTGAAGCCAAGCATTTTCGATATGCATCTAGTAAATCATGCTCACCAGAAATATTTAGATAAGTATCATGTTGACCTGCGAAACTTGCGGTTGGTAAATCTTCTGCAGTGGCTGAACTTCTAACTGCAACACTTAAATCTGTGCCATATTCTTTTAGTAGTTGTTGATATGCCTCACATATCTCTTTACTTAAATTAATTGGTAAAGCTGCATTTTGAATTAATTCCCGTGCTCGTTGTGCGCATATTTCTAATTCAGAAATATCATCTTTATCAAGACTATCTATAAGCTTATGAAGAGGTTCCAAAACATGAGATTCTTGTAATAAATCCCAATAAGCTCTTACTGTGACTGCAAATCCATTTGGAACTTTAACGCCTTTAGGAGTTAGTTCTCGATACATTTCTCCCAAGGAAGCATTTTTCCCGCCTACTACTGAAACGTCATCAATACTTAGAGTGTTAAACCATCGCACATATTGTAAGTTTGTCACTTAATGTAACTCCTAAATGTCAGCATAGTAGGACGATGTAAAGACATATGAACTTACTGATCTCCACGTGATTACATAAGCAAGATCAGCCAAGATAATGATTTTAAAAAGAATATAGCCAGAAGATACTATTCACAGATTGATTTAGGTCAACTAAGCAGTGTATTTTTCTGGTATTTAAAATTTACAAATTATTAATACGTGACAAATTATGAAATAGTATTCGTTAACATATTAGCGATTGTAGATGCTTATTTTTTCTACTACTTGTCAATTTGAATAAGGCTAATCTTTTATGATAATACTTGCAGGCGATATAGGTGGAACTAGTTCAACATTTTTACTTACAGAAAAGTCTGCAATAAAAACCGATACATTATTTGAGCACACTTACCCCAGCAATAATTTTGAAAGCATTTTTCCACTACTAGAACAGTTTTTAAATAAGGATGCCCAACTAACAGCACCGCCAAAAGTCGCTTGTATAGCAATTGCAGGACCTGTTCAAAAAAATACAGCAATAGTTACTAATTTGCCCTGGGTTGTCAGTGAGCAAAAACTTGAAGAACATTTTAAAATTGACCGTGTAAAACTAATCAATGACTTTCAAGCAGTTGGGTATGGATTAACATCTCTCTCTGATTGTGACTTGGAAACACTTCAAATTGGAAAGCTTAACCCTGAAGGGCCAAAGGCACTTATAGGTGCGGGTACGGGACTGGGTGAAGGGATAATTGTTACAAATGATGGCCATACACAAATACTACCTTCAGAAGGTGGGCGAACAGATTTTGCACCTCGTGATGAATTCGAAATAGAGCTTCTGCAATATTTAATGCATCACAAAAAAAGAGTGGCGTGTGAAGCAATATTATCTGGCAAGGGACTGATAAGGATATTTGAATTTCTAAGAGCAAAAGGTTTTGGTAAAGAAACACCTGATTTACATCAAAGATTGAAAACCAATGATCCAGCAGCTGAGATAAGTGCATATGCATTATCAGGCAAGGATCGACTTGCCGAACTTGCTCTTAACCGTTTTATAAAAATCTATGGCGCGCTTGCAGGTAACTTAGCATTAACTACACTTGCAACAGGAGGGGTATATATAGCTGGTGGAATAGCGCCTAAGATAATTAATAAACTCAAAGATGGTACTTTTATAGAATCTTTTAATGATAATCCAAAAATGAGTGTAATATTAAAAAACATACCAGTACATGTCATACTTAATACTTCTGTTGGATTATACGGCGCGCAATTTATAGCAGAAACGCTATCTAATAACGAAAATTCTACTTAATTAACTATTCAGACAAACACCAACCAAATTCTTATCGCTAATAGTAAATATCGACAGAATGGTTTGCGTTTTGAACGATAAATCAGTAACCGACACTGTACATAGGTAGTCGGTAAAAAATTATACCTACTAAAAGCATATTTTAAATTTTCCAATAGCTTCATCATTGTTGAATAAATGTGTTTTTTTACTATCGCTTGACTCTTATCAACTACTATTAAATATATATGTGATAATTTTCCCAACTTAGAGAAAAAAACGGAGAAACCTGGTTAATTAGTACTTTTTAGATTAAGTGAGGTAAATTAGAAATGCATGTAAGTGAAGTAATGCACTCCCCTGCAGAGTGTTGTTGTCCCGAGACCAATCTTGATGCGGTGGCTAAATTTATGTGGGACCATGACTGTGGTGCTATTCCGGTCGTAGATGATTCAAATAAGCCTATCGGTATTGTTACAGATCGAGATATCACCATGAGCTCATTTTTAAACCACAAACCATTGTGGGAGATCAGCAGCAAAGAGATCACAAGCAAACGGCCGCTTTTTACTTGTAAGAGCGATGATGATATCAGGAATGCGCTGGAAACTATGGAACGAGAAAAAATCAGACGGTTGCCGGTGGTCAATAGTAATGGGGAGTTACAAGAAATTTTATCCGTCGACGGCATCGTATTTTTTGCCAAGCAAGGCACTGATCTCTCATACGATGACACGGCAGGAACACTTAAAGCGGTCTCCATACACCACTAATGTCTAACAATTTATGAATACAGGGAAAAGCGACTTTCCCTATTGCTCCATGTAATGATCCGTGAAGCTAGGTTAATATAGTTTACAAAAATAATTTTTATAAACACATACTATATTGATGAAGGGCTGAAACTTTCCAGCATGGCAGTAACGTAAATACACATAAATCATATAACTACATAGATGAAAAAAGTAGGAAACAGGCAATTTACGGAATTCAACATAGCGCATTGGATAATCAATACGGAGGTGCAGAGTGGTTACTTTAGATCTAACAGAGGATGAGGCAAAAGTTTTACGTATAGTTATTGACAGTTATCTTTCAGACCTACGCATGGAAATCGCCGATACAGATCGTAAAGACTTTAGAGAGATGTTAAAACATCGAAAACAAGTATTAATTAAAGTGCTTGATGAGTTACCGAATAACGAGTAGAAGTTGTAAATTTTTTTTAACATTTACTAAAAAGCTTTTCTTATCTGCATAAGAAAAAAATAAATAAAAATTTTAGTCAAGCCTGTCACTAACGCCAGCATTGCCGATGTACTATGGAAGCACACTCTAAGTTTTTACTCGCACTTGGGGCAATACTTCTACTCGGTTTGGTCACTGATTTTGTCGGACGCCGCACCCCACTACCACGTGTGACACTAATGCTAATGTTTGGTGTACTTATTGGAAAAGAGGTTTTTAATTTAATCCCAACACTATTTGTCGATCAATTTGAGCTTATAACCGACATGACACTTGTCATGATTGGTTTTCTATTAGGCGGTAAATTCAATATCCAATCATTAAAAGGTAAGAAACAACAAATCTTGTGGATATCTATCGGTGCGGCAGTCATAACAACTATTCTTGTGTGCATAGGTCTCATTTTAATTGGGGTTCCAGTTGAAATTGCAATTCTGTTAGGTTGTATTTCATCAGCAACGGCTCCTGCCGCAACCGTCGATGTGGTGACAGAATTGGAATATAAAGGGCCATTCGCAGATTTATTACTCTCAGTAGTAGCACTCGATGATGCATGGGGATTAATTATTTTCAGTATTGGACTTGC
The DNA here is from genome assembly GCA_041576975.1 of Gammaproteobacteria bacterium. Lineage (GTDB taxonomy): Bacteria > Pseudomonadota > Gammaproteobacteria > UBA4575 > UBA4575 > JBFGJY01. Next base: position 25,262 of record JBFGJY010000007.1, read on the forward strand.
TACTGTAACCGCAATTAGTGGCGTAGGTGACGCAACTTCGGCTTTGTTTAGCGTTGGATTTGACATTGGTGGTGCCATTATTTTAGGGCTACTTATTGGTTTGCCCGGAGTGTATCTCACGGGACGTATTCGACCGGGGCAACCCATGTTGACAGAAGCATTAGGTCTTGTATTTGTATGTGGTGGATTAGCAATATGGTTGGGTGTCTCATTCTTAATCGCTTCGATGGTGATGGGAGCAATGATTGCAAATTTTGCTCGTCATCATAAATATCCTTTTCATGCAATAGAGGGCATTGAATGGCCATTCTTAGTAGTGTTCTTTACAGTCGCAGGCGCATCACTTGATTTAAGCGCATTAAAGACTATTGGGTTAGCAGGACTCGTCTATATTATTTGTAGAACAATTGGAAAAATCGTTGGTGCAACATTGGGAGCATACATAAGTAACGCAACTGTAGTAACACGGCGCTGGATAGGTATTGCACTACTACCTCAAGCGGGCGTTGCCATTGGTATGGCACTGCTGGCAGCTAGCCAATTTCCTCAATATCATCAAGTATTATTATCTGTAATAATTAGCACGACTATACTTTTTGAAATCATAGGACCAATTTTTTCACGGTTTGCATTAAAACAAGTTCGAAGCCATAACAAACAAATTACAGGTAAAAACAAATCTTAATTACTAATTTCATAATCAAAAAGTAAGGTAATAAACGCATGAAGTAATATATCTCAAAATAATCAAAATGAAATTCTAGTTTTTATTCACATTATTTTCTGATGTATATCAATATAAATCACTTTCGAAAATAGTAGGTTCCACTTTTTAAGCTGAATAAGGATATATATGCGTATTCACACCACTTTATTAACAACAATATTGATTATTGGATTAGCAGCCTGCACAACAACACCCACACAAGAACAACAAGGTATGGTAATTGGTGGAGTAATAGGAGCCGTAATAGGTTCTACCGTTGGAGGAGGACGTGGCCAAGTTATTGCAACGGCAGTTGGTACCTTAATTGGAGCCATAGCTGGTGGTTCAATTGGCCGAAGATTAGATGAACTCGATCGTCTGAAAACTGGACATACTCTAGAGACGGTGCGCACAGGTGTATCAAGTGAGTGGGTAAATCCTGATACGGGTTATGAATATACCGTGACTCCAACCCGTACTTTTGAATCAGATAGTGGAATGCCATGTCGTGAATTTACAATTGATGCTGATATTGGTGGTAAAACAGAACAAGTTTATGGCACAGCATGCCGTCAAGCTGATGGTAGTTGGAAAATGCAAAGTTAGTTATTAGCACAGGAAAATCCTGATTTCTATCTTGATTTCAATATTCTTTTAAGGAATGAGATATCCATTAAACAAATATAATAAACTTGAAGTGCTAACAAAATGCTAAGTTATGTTATAGAAATAAACCAAGGGACACACTTTATATGCAGAAATTCCCACATTACTACCATGTTCAAGTTGAGGGGAAACCAACTGGCACAGTCGTAACTGAAGCAGAAGGATTACCAGCACTTCAAATAGACGCACCCAAACAATTTGATGGGCCTGGTGATAAATGGTCTCCAGAGGAACTACTGGTTGCAGCGGTTGCAGATTGCTTAATCCTGACATTTCGCGCAATAGCAAACGCCTCAAAGTTAGAATGGTCTGAACTATCTTGTGATGTTAAGGGAACGCTTGAGATGGTAGACCGTAAAACACAGTTTACGGAGATGCTTATTCGCGCTTCTCTTCAAATTTCCTCTGAGGCTGATTCAGAAAAGGCTTTACGACTATTAGAGAAAGCCGAAAGCAGTTGCTTAATAACAAGTTCACTCACTGCTAATTGCAAACTCGAAACAAAAATAACTTACACTTCGTAGTTTTTTTATATTTAATAATACTTAGCACATTAAGAATCTCTATTAATCAATAATGCAAAATTTTATGAAGGCATTTGTGCCATATTACTTTTAGTTTTCTTTTTCTCGATTTTTATCGCGGTGGATATTTTTTCCAGTAGAGAATAAGAAAAAACCCAAATAACATTCCACCCAAATGTGCAAAATGAGCCACACCTGCAGCTAAGCCGGTGACACCAAACCACAATTCGATTGCACCAAAGAGGATAACAAACCATCTTGCCTCGATGGGTATCGGCGGGAAAATAAGGATAAGTCGTTGTCTTGGGAAAAACATGCCATAGGCCAATAACAAACCATACACACCACCAGATGCGCCGATGGATGGATAGTAGTTATCGCCTTGAGAAGAAACAAATAACTGCACCAAACCGGCACCAATCACGCAGACAAAATAATATATAGTGAAGACTTTAGAGCCCCATAAATTCTCAAGGCGTGATCCAAACATCCACAGGGCATACATATTCAATAACAAATGCATCACACCACCATGTAAAAAGGCATAGGTCACCAATTGCGAAATTTGGAAATGCGGTCGTTCTATACGAATTTCGGGCCCAGAGGAGAGATCCAATGGCCAAAGTGCCAATTTGGAAAACATTGCGCCACCGACATATATTTCAAGGAGAAACATAATCCCATTGACGATAAGTAATGACTTGACAATGGGGGGGACAGATGAATATGGGGTAGCAAATCCAGCCATATGCTACCCTTAGCTTCGAACAGTCATTGTTGCGAGATCAGTTATTAATAAACTTAAATTCAAATTTAATGTTCTTGTTATATTAAATTGTTCTAATAGATGTATATGTGTTGCAATTACAGAATTTTATGTTCCAAATATATGAAGCTAAACACGCTGTATTAGTCTGTAGTTTTACACGATAAACGTATTTACAATTATCTTTCTTGATACAGGTCAAAATATAAATCTGAATTGTACATTAGTGTAATTAAAATAATTATCCTAATGATTAGATTAATATATGGAAAATAAACACCAATTCTCGATTTGGTATTTTATTTTTGTAATCTTATTTATAATAATTTTACAGAATTATATTAATGTGCCACGTGTAGAAAATCTTCCTTACAGTGATTTTAAAACACTACTTAAGGCAAAGAAACTTGACGAAATACGGCTCACAGAGACTGATATCTCAGGCACTATTGTGCTTAAAGATATCAATGAATTTTTGCCTTTTGAAAGAGCTGAAGCCTTGAAAAAAAATGGAGGTCTTGAACGATCTTTTTATACTGTTCGTTTAGAAGACCCCAAACTTATTGATGACTTAGAAACCGCTGGCGTTAAATTTGCAGGCGAAAAACAAAGTCGTTGGGTTGGAACATTACTATCTTGGGTTGTTCCAGTTCTTTTATTTTTTGCACTTTGGTCATATTTGTTTCGCCGCGTTGGAAGTATGACAGGCGGAATGATGGAAATTGGTAAAAGTAAAGTTAAAGTCTATGTAGAAAAAGACACAAAGGTTACTTTTATCGATGTTGCTGGTGTTGATGAGGCCAAAGAGGAGCTTCAAGAAATTGTTAATTTTTTAAATGATCCACAAGGGTATAGTCAACTCGGCGCAAGAATCCCAAAAGGTATTCTTTTAGTTGGACCACCAGGAACAGGAAAAACATTGCTCGCAAGAGCAGTAGCAGGTGAAGCCGGCGTTCCATTTTTTTCAATTAATGGATCTGAATTTGTAGAAATGTTTGTTGGCGTCGGTGCCGCACGTGTTCGCGATCTATTTGATCAAGCACGCCAGAAAGCGCCTGCAATAATTTTTATTGATGAACTCGATGCACTCGGACGAGCACGTGGTATTTATCCTGCTGGTGGAGGTCATGATGAAAAAGAGCAAACACTAAATCAGTTGTTATCGGAGATGGATGGGTTTGATCCTAGTAAAGGCTTAGTGTTACTTGCGGCAACAAACCGTCCTGAAATTCTGGATCCCGCCCTATTACGTGCAGGACGTTTTGATCGACAAGTACTTGTTGATCGCCCCGATAAACTTGGACGTGTACAGATCCTAAAAGTGCATATAAAAAAGATACGCTTAGCAAAAGATATTGATTTAGAAAGCATCGCTGCCTTAACACCTGGCTTTACCGGCGCAGATCTTGCTAATTTAGTTAATGAAGCTGCATTGCTTGCTACACGTCGCAAAGGAGATGAAGTTATATTAGATGACTTTACACAAGCAATTGAACGTATTGTTGCAGGGCTTGAGAAAAAGAATCGTCTTTTGAATCCGAAGGAGCGAGAAGTTGTAGCGCATCATGAAATGGGACATGCACTTGTCGCGATGTCATTACCTGGCGTAGATCCTGTACATAAAATTTCAATCATTCCAAGAGGTATCGGTGCTCTTGGATACACTATACAACGTCCCACAGAAGATCGCTATTTGATGACGCGCGAAGAACTTGAAAACAAAATGGCAGTGCTACTTGGTGGTCGCGCTTCGGAACAAATCATCTTTCAACACCTCTCTACTGGTGCAGCAGATGATCTTGCTAAAGCAACGGATATTGCAAGAAGTATGGTGACGCGCTATGGCATGGACGAAAAACTTGGCCAAGTAGTTTATCAAGAGGAGGCACCCTTATTTTTAGAGGGTATACCAACGGTAAGTAAGCGAGATTTTAGCGAAGAAACTGCGCGTGAGATCGATTGTGCTGTGCGTGATCTTGTCAATGCGGCATTAGAAAAAGCATCTGCCATTCTAATTCGCAACCGTGAAGTACTAGAAAATGGTGCAAAGATGTTATTAGAACAAGAAACACTAACCGATACTGAACTTAAAACACTACAGCAACAAATACCTTTAGCAGCAAGTGTTAAAACGCAAACTTAATTAGAATAAATGCTAAACAAATGCTATTTATAATCAATGTGCAATACTCTTAACTTCTTTATTAAGTAACGCCTTGCCTTTTTGTTCCAGTTCAAACATCTTTTCTAAGCTGGCACGGGCGCGTTTCGCAATATCACTAGGAATCTCTATATATTGATCGGGTGTTGGGTTTTTCAATGCCTTTAAAACATCGGATAACTGAATCTCCTTCATATAAGGACAAAGGATGCAAGTACCGACAATTTCTTTATTTGGAAACTCTGCCTTAAATCGATCTGTCAAACCACATTCAGTGACTAACATAAAAGTCTTAGCGTTCGAACTACGTACATAGTTAAGCATTCCAGAAGTACCACCTGCATAGTCAACTAATGAAACCACCCCTGGTGTACACTCTGGGTGTGCAAGAATTTTCACGTCTTGGAAACGTCGGCGTATATCTTTCACAGAATCAGGGTTAAACCCCTCATGAACAACGCAAGTACCACTCCAAGTAATAATATTTTTAGATGTCATACTACGAAGGTTCTGACCCATTAATTCATCAGGGATAAATATAATATCTTCTTGTGGCATAGCCTCAACTACTTCTACTACATTTGAAGAAGTGCAACATGCATCACATTCTGCTTTTACCTCTGCATAAGTATTCACATAGCAGACTATCCCGGCATGTGGATATTTTTCTCGCAGCTCACGAACTTGCTCAGCATTGATCGAATCTGCCAATGAACAACCCGCGACTCTTGGTACTAAGACTTCTTTTTCTGGATTCAGCAACTTAGCTGTCTCACCCATGAAATAGACGGAACAAAATATAATCTTTTTCGCAGGAAGCTTACTTGCTTTTACACTCAATCCATATGAATCACCGACTACATCCGCAACTCCATACATAATATCTGGCGTTTGATATGAATGTGCCAAAATGATCGCATCTTGTTCTTTTTTTAACTGATTAATTTCTATCGTGGTAGGTGCAATTAGCTCACAATCTTCATGTTTCCAACCAAGTTTATGTAACTTGTCATAAAGACGTGTAACCTCTGTTTTGATATCTGCTGATGAAATCTGCATGTTTTGTACGGGAGATTCTGTAACTTAATGCATAATACTTAATATTTAACATTAAATATGAATAAATAGATCATGTTATTGCTTTAGATCAATGAAATTGACGATATGGATTAGATAATAATTTTAAGCTCAGAGAAATAACTGGTATATCTATGTCTTTAATAAGACTCTATACCATTCTCTAAAGTTGCTAATAGTTTCAAAGTTGTATTGACACAGATCAGTTTTAACAGACTATCAATTGCGGTGTTTTATAGTAATTATTCGGATTTACAGAGATTTTCTGAAAGACAGAGCAGCCTTGGGAAAATAATGTTTATTTAAAATTAATAAAAATACAAAAAGAATATGCTCAATAAATACTATCTGGTAGCCTTACTTATTATGAGTTGTAGCCAATTATATGCAGACGAAAATCAATGGGAATATGCGGCTGGTCTATCACGATCCTCTATGATGAAGATTAATCAATTTACAAATATATCTAGCACTGATGCTTTAACTTTACCAAATGGCAAGATTACTTTAATTATTTATGCTTGACCAAGAGATAAGTTCGATCGATGTCTTGAATATTTCGATTCTTCATTGAATGCACTCGAGTATATTTGCTATAAGTTAAAATAATGATAATTTTTGAAATATCATTTCTTGCACACACTCTTAAATAGTTTTATGTGGAAACAATTATGACCGAAAAAATACAATTAGATATAAATCCTGAGACGATTGGTTATATAACAAATATGGCACGTGAATTTCACGCAAAAGAACAGGTCTCTATTCCCGAAGAGCCGTTAAGTGCTACTTCTGATTGGGCCATGCAAGTTCTTGCTGACCATCAAGACGACCCAACCTATAATGAACTAAAATCGACAATTGAGGATCTTGAACCAGATCAACAAGTACAGCTGGTTGCGCTTATGTGGTTAGGTCGAGGTACTTTCTCTATTGAGGAATGGGAAAATGCATTGCAAGAAGCCGGCGATAGTTGGAATGAAAACACAGCAAACTATTTAATAGGCACCCCACTGCTGGCAAATTATCTAGAAGAAGGTTTATCCCAGTTGGGCTATTCCGCAGAAGACTATGAGATTTGATGATCTGCATATATATATACGCTCAGCTTACATATGAGATTAGACTTTAAATATCTGATTTATGTCAATTTGTAGTCAGTTTCAGCGAGTATATTCAGTATTTATTAAATTATTGTGCCTCAAGGAAGTACCAAATGAATAAAATAAATACCCATAAGATCCTTTTGATACTCGCAATCTTGGTGATGGCGTTGGTTATTATATTTTCCAGTTCAATGCTGTCTCAACCCTAGGAATGAAACGCGATGTGGAATTTTCACCAAGTAATAATGGTGAACCCGAGATTCCGCCCAGTGGGCCTCCTGAATTACCACCTGAACAAATGCCTAATGAAATTCCCCCGTCTAGCCCACCCGAACTAGACCCCACCCCAACACCTGAAGCGCCACCCGAAACACCCAGCGAAGTTCCTGAAGGTCCCGAACAACAGGCATACTGACTAGTTCTTTGGTATTTGTTTCATCGCTGGGTAGAATTTCGTCATCTACTAATAGATTCAGCAACCAGATTCTGCTCTTGATGCAATTTTTCAGCGGCAATTTCTCGCATGCGGAATTTTTGTAATTTACCAGTAACAGTCATTGGGAACTCTTTAACAAACCATATATGCTTGGGAACTTTAAAGTGCGCTATCTTTCCTTTACAAAAAGCCCGGATTTCATCAGCCGTTGCAGTCTCTCCTGTGTGTAACTGTATCCACGCCATAACTTCTTCGCCGTAAAACTCATCTGGTATGCCAAAGACGGCAACTTCTTCTACTTTTGGATGCGTGAAAATAAAATCCTCAATTTCTCTTGGATAAATATTTTCACCCCCGCGAATAATCATTTCTTTCAAACGACCCGTTACCTTTATATAGCCATCGGCGTCCATTGTGCCTAGATCCCCGGAAGCTAACCAACCCCCTTCGTCTATAGATTTAGCCGTAGCTTTTGGATCGCCATAATAACCTTTCATAATGTGATAACCGCGAAAAAAAATTTCGCCTACCTCTCCTATTGGCAAAAGTTTACGTGTATTTACATCTACAACCTTAACTTCTTGATGTGGAAGATTAGTACCCACTGTTTGAATACGCTGCTCTATACTGTCATCTAGGGAGGTTAGGTGAGTTAAAGGTGACGCTTCAGTTTCTCCGTAACCAATGAGTATTTGCGAGCAATGCATGTCATGCATTACACGTTTCATCAATTCTGGAGGACACGGTGCACCTGCCATAATGCCCGTACGTAAACTAGAAAGATTATATTTTTTAAACTCTAAGTGCTCGAGCTCTGCAATAAACATAGTTGGAACTCCATGAATGCCGGTACATTGTTCTTTATCGATTGCATTCAGCACATTTTCTGCATCAAAGTGTTCACAAGGTATAACGAGGCATGCACCTACAGAAAAACAAAGCAAATTGGCGAGAACCATTCCAAAGCAATGATAAAACGGCACTGGCACTACTAATCGATCGGTCTCTCTAAAATCCATTGCCAATGCAGAAAAATATGCATTATTTAAAATATTATGATGTGTCAAAATAACCGCTTTAGGAAAACCCGTAGTACCTGAGGTGTATTGAATATTTATCGCATCATCCATATCTAATGAATCAGTGGCTTCTTGCAATGTTTGCGGTGTAATTTTTTCAGATGCTTCGATAACTTCTTGCCATGTCGTAAAACCACTATATGGCCGTTGTGTCTTATCTGGAGCAGCTGGATCATAAACAATAATGCGTCTAAGAAAATTAAAGTCTTGATTGGCGAGACTATCAGACGCATGAGTCTTCAATTCCGGAATCATTTCAACAAGCATAGAAACATATTCACTGGTGCGAAAACTTGGAATAATAAAAAGCCCGTGCACTTCAGAACGCTGCAAGGCATAGCCTAACTCTAATGACCGATAGGCTGGATTGATGTTTACCAGTACCACACCAATTTGCGCTGTCGCCATTTGCAACAATAACCACTCGACATTATTGGTCGACCAAATACCAATACGTTCACCTTTTTTAAAACCAAGACCTATTAGCCCACGCGCTAAATTATCAACTTCTGTTTTAAGCTGTGCATAAGTGAGACGACGATGCTGAGGTGTAGAGACAATAGCCTCGTTCTCAGGAAAGTATTTTACAATGCTGGCAAAATGTTCAGGAATTGTCACACCCAGTAAAGGTGTGGTCCCACCACGGTGACAATAACTTTTACTTTTAGGATTAGAAATCATCTTTAAATACGACTCGCAGGTTTCATTCCCTGACCACCATAACCATGTAAATGATTTCGGAACACCAACTCTCCTTAATGACTACTTTATTTTTTTGCATGGAAGTCAAATATCTTATGGTTGTTATATTTATACAAATCTTGGTGCAGTTGAAAATAATGAATAACGCCTATAGCTCATCGCCTTTTTTATTCGTTGCAAGGCAAGCTCATTGGCCGCTTGCCGAGGTAGTATTTTTCGCTTCATTGTGTCTTCAAGAACTAACCGTGTATTACGGCGTAACTTCTCTTCAATTGCCTGCATCGCTTGAGCTTCACTCGCTTGACGATATTCAGATGCTGCACAAATCACACCTCCTGCATTAGCGATAAAGTCTGGTACGCACATCACCCCTTTGTTTGCCAATATCATTTCTGCTTCATGTGTGGCAGGTATATTTGCACCTTCAATCACAAGTTTAGCTTTTAAGCGCTCTACATTATCTTTATTAATCACATCTGGGCGCGCAGCAGGAATCCAAATTTCACATTCAATATCGATCACGCCCTCACGATCCAACTTTTCTGCATCGTCATAGTCACCCACTTGCCCACCATCAGATTTGATTTCAATCAGTTTTGCTACGTCTAATCCATTTGGATTATAAATAGCGCCAGCTGAGTCGGAAGTGGCAACTAGCAAAGCGCCTTTATCCGCTAAAAAATGCGCTACATGTTTTCCTACTGCTCCAAACCCTTGCACAACGATTCGCGTATTTTTTAATTCATAGTCACAATATTCCAAAGCTACTTCAGTAACATGGGTTAATCCCCAACCCGTAGCACCAATCTCATCCAAGGGGATTCCACCTAATTCTCTTGGCAATCCCACAACACGTCCGATCTCGTCTTTAACCCATGCCATACATCCTTCATCGGTGCCCATATCCGGAGCAAAAATATAATCTTCTGTTTGACGCAATGCGTTTGCCATTGCCCTTATAAGATGTTCCTTATCTTCATTTGGCATTTTTGGATCCCCAAACAAAACTGCTTTACCTCCACCATGGGGTAATCCTGCAGCAGCATTTTTAAACGTCATAGCACGCGCCAAACGAAAACATTCTTTAGAGCTAACATCTTCTGCCATCCGCAAGCCACCGATTGATGGACCAGCAGCTATATTATCCACCACTAGAATTGCCTTAAGATTCACGGATGGTTCATATACATGGATTACTTTTAAAGGTCCTAATTCATCTGTAAACTCAAAACCTTCTTTAAAAGCTGCGCTAACCCTTTTATCTAAAAAGCTCACCATTGCTATATTTCCTAATCTTCAGGAAATAATCGTTTTGCCCGCGATCCGCGTGATGCACCCTCGTGACTTTTAATATCTCCCCTTCGTACGCGCGCGTAATCCTCAAGTTGTCGTCGTGCTGCGCCAAAAGCATCTCGAATAGCAACATATACATCTTCGTGAGCGTGTTTATCATGTTTTTTTTGACTCACTACAATTTCTTTTTCAGGAACGGTTATATCAATTCGCACATCATAGAGGTTGCCTTTATGATGGTGATGGTGCTCAGCTTCTACAGCGATCCGACAATGCATAATATGTGGATAGTACTGCTCAAGTTTTTTTACCTTTTCGCGAATTTTTGCCTCAACAGCATCTGAATGTGGAAAACCTCTAAACGTTATTTGTACAGGTGATTGCATTTTTGAACCTCTATATCTAGTTTTGTAATGCTGTTGTAGTTTGAGTTTATTATGCCACTCACTACTCTTTGGTGTTTATGCAACTTTATTTAGTATTTGTACTGTTGGAATCGCCTGAGCTAATACTTCCTCAACACGTTCTGCAAACACAAATTTCATTTTGTCTAGGACATGCTTTGGCAAATCGCGAAGATCATTCTCGTTACTTTTAGGTAGAATTACTCGATAGATTCCTGCGCGATGAGCTGCCAAAACTTTTTCCTTTATTCCACCAACAGGAAGTACTAATCCAGTTAGCGTTATCTCGCCTGTCATTGCAGTATCAAGTCGAGCAGCTGAATTTAAATACAAAGATGCTAATGAAGTAACCATCGTCACACCAGCAGAAGGCCCGTCCTTGGGTGTAGCACCTGCAGGAACATGAATATGTACACCAGACTTGCTTATCTTATCTTTGTTAAGCTGTAGTTGATCGGCATGTGACCAAAGATAACTTTGTGCGGCTTTAGCTGATTCTTGCATTATGTCACCTAATTGCCCTGTCAACATTAGTTCTTTGCCTTCGGGTAACAGTGCAGACTCGACATATATAACTACTCCACCTACTTGTGTCCACGCTAAACCTGCAGCTACACCTGGCGGCAAGGACTCTCTAGCTTCTTCCATTGTAAATTTTGGTGGACCGAGCAAATCAATTAAGTCTTCTTTTTTTATGGTTACCTTTTCTTGATTCCCCTGCGCTACACGCATTGCGATCTTGCGTGCAAGCTTACCAATAGTGCGCTCTAGTTGACGCACCCCTGATTCACGTGTGTATTTATGGATAATCGAATAGAGAGTTTCGTCAGGAATTGTGAGCTGTTCCAAACTTAATCCTGACTCTTTTACATTTCGATCAATTAAATAACGTATTGCAATTTCTTTTTTTTCTTCATCGCTATACCCTGAGAGATGGATAACTTCGAGACGATCTAACAAAGGTGTCGGTATCGTGTCTAATGTGTTTGCGGTAACAATAAAAAATACATCTGATAAATCGAATGGAAGATCCAAATAGTTATCATGAAATTCACTGTTCTGTTCGGGATCTAAAATCTCCATAAGTGCGGCAGCTGGATCACCCCTAAAATCACGGCCGAGCTTATCGACTTCATCGAGCATTAATAATGGATTGTTTACTCCGACTCGGTGAATAGCTTCAATTATTCTTCCTGGCATAGCACCAATATAAGTTCGCCGGTGCCCTCTCAGCTCGGCTTCATCATGTAATCCACCAAGGCTCATGCGCTCAAACTTTCTTCCAAGTGCTCTCGAAATAGACTGCCCCAGTGATGTTTTACCCACACCCGGTGGACCTACAAAGCAAATAATTGGTGATTTAGCTTCGGGATTAAGTTTCATCACCGCTAAATGTTCTACTATGCGTTCCTTAACATCCTCCAAATCGAAGTGATCATGATCTAATGTTTTTCTAGAATGGTCTAAGTCATATACATCTTGTGTAGACTTATTCCATGGAAGTTCAATTACAAGATCGAGGTGCGTACGTGTTAATTGATAATCAGGAGATGCAGCCGACATTCGTTCAAGACGTGCAAGTTCTTTTTCTACCTCTTTAACTACAAAATCCGGTATATCTGCTTCTTCAGACTTTTTTCTCAATTCCACTACATCGGCTTGTTCAGGACTACTTTCACCTAACTCTTCTTGAATTGTGCGCAATTGTTGTCGTAATAAAAACTCACGCTGCTGCTTATCCATCTTGGATTGTGTGGTTGAGGCAATTTTAGTTTGTAATTCAAGTATTTGGACTTCATGATTTAAATACTCAATGATAAGTTCAAGAGCCTGGTGTTGAGTTTGTGCCGACAGCAAGGCTTGATGTTTACTAATATCTATAGACAGCAAAGAGGCAAGCACATAAGCCTGGTGTATTGGTAATCTCAGCCCAGAAATTAACTTATCTAAATCAAGTCCAATTTCAAATGCGCTTAAAGCTAAAACTTTATGTCCTAGCTCTAGCATGGATCGCTGTAATGCTTCAATCTCAGATCCAGAATCATCAGGATCGGGAAGATAACGAACTTTTAAACTTATATAAGGGGATCTTTGAACAATATCAATGCGTTCTATTCTTTGAACTCCTTGCACCATCATATGGATCATATTTTCGTGTCGGTGCATTCTTCTTATAACCCCGACACTACCTATGCTATATAAATCTTCTATTTTAGGAGACTCAACGGTTGCGTCCCTTTGCGCAAAAATACCTACTAATTTATCCTCGCTAGCAAGTGCTGCCTCTATTGCTGCTTGAGAATCAGCCCTTCCAACAGAAATTGGTATCGTTAAGTTTGGATATAACAAACTATTTCTCAATGGAATAGCTGGCAATTTGGTTTCTTGTATTTTCTTTTCTTCATTCATGCTCATCACTTTTTACAATGTAAATGAATCAACAACATGCCTTGATTAAAGTCCATGACAATTTTTGCATCCTCTAGTTTTTCTGGAAGTTCAATCACTCGTTCAAAACGATTATATGAGATTTCCATCTTGTAGGCTTCAGAAGCATCTTTGGCTACTAGATCGCGGCGTTTACCCTCAATTTTTAAGATCGTACCTGATACATTAACTTCAATATCATCTTGTCTTACACCAGCAAGCTCTAATTTTATTAACCACCCTTTTCTATAGCGATAGATATCAGCTCTTGGATGCCAATTCGATTTAAGTATTGGTTCGCTTGAATCTCCAAATAGTTGCTCTACAATTTCTGATAATTCTTTATTTATCATGGTGCTACTTAGTAACATTCCTTATATAAAGCCTAAATATTTGAGTAATTACTTAGAACAAATATAAAGTGATACTCGAGCACAATATTGACCAACATCAAAATAGCTACACTCTATTATCTGTTTCAATAGGGTTTTTATTGGTCTACAAGCTTTTATCGCAAGTGGCCAAACTAGTACGAAGCTAATGGAGACTAATCTTGTTCCTACATATCACGCCACTAGCTCTTTTAACGGACCATAAGCTAATAACGCATTTATGGTAGTGCCTCACTGGGAGCATTTTCCTCACGATGCCGACATTGGGATAAAAGGTTTTGGCCAATCAATAAACGAAGCATTTGAGCAAGCCGCTTTAGCTATGACGGCGGTCATTACTGATCCTAAGACAGTAGCTCATAGTGAAATGGTTGAAATTGCATGTGAAGCGCCTGATGAAGAGTTACTTTTTGTCGATTGGCTTAATGAATTGGTGTATGAGATGGCAACACGGAATATGTTGTTTGGAAAGTATCAAGTAAGCGTCAGTCACAATAGCTTACTCGGCCAAGCGTGGGGTGAAAAAATAGACTTCTTAAAACATGAGCCTGTTGTTGAAGTAAAAGGTGCTACATATACATCTTTGAGTGTCAAGCATAATGATGATGAAGCGTGGATAGCTCAGTGTGTAATAGATGTTTAAATATTAATTGTTATCAGATAATCAAGTCGTTGTTATGGATCTCGAATTATTAAATAGAAAATCTGAATTCACTTGGCAGATTGAGCCTTACGGTAAGATGCAAGTACCAGGTGTAATTTATGGCAGTGAAAAACTAATTCAAGAGATGGATCATAAGGTATATGAACAAGTGACCAATGTTGCAACTTTACCTGGAATTGTTGAAGCATCTTATGCGATGCCAGATGCTCATTGGGGTTATGGCTTTCCGATTGGAGGTGTTGCAGCATTTGATGCAAACTCTGATGGTGTAATCTCTGCTGGTGGGGTGGGATTTGATATTTCTTGTGGGGTGCGCACTTTACACACAGGATTAATTCATGAAGACATAGAAAATTTAAAAACTAAACTTGCAGATAAACTTTATCGTAATGTACCGGTCGGTGTTGGCAGCACCGGACGCATCAAACTTGATGCCGCTGAAATGGACGCAATGTTAACAGGTGGGGCGCAATGGGCTATACAACAAGGCTATGGTGAAAATGAAGATTTAGAACGTATTGAAGAACACGGTTGTATGCCTGATGCTAAACCAGAAGAGGTTTCACAGCATGCTAAAAAACGCCAACAGAGAGAAATGGGAACGCTTGGCTCTGGAAATCATTATTTAGAAGTTCAATATGTTGCTGAATTGTTTGATATTGATATCGCTGAAGTATTTGGCCTTAAACTCGGAGAGATCTTGGTTAGCATACATTGCGGTTCTCGCGGCTTAGGTCATCAAATTGGAACAGAGTTTCTTAAAAAAATGGCGATTACTGCAAGTGAATTTGGAATTTCGTTACCTGATCGTGAACTTGCTTGCGCTCCTTTAAATTCCTCTCTTGGACAAGCCTACCTTGGTGCCATGCGTGCGGCAATTAATTGTGCACTTGCTAATCGTGAAATTATCACACATCTTACAAGAGAAGTATTTGCCGAATTATTTCCAAAAACAAAGTTGACTTTACTCTATGACGTTTCGCATAACACATGCAAAATGGAGAAACACTCTATTGATGGTAAACAAAAAGAATTATTTGTACATCGCAAAGGTGCAACTCGCGCGTTTGGACCTGGACATGCAGAGTTACCAGAGGATTTTCGCAAGACTGGACAACCTGTTCTAATCGGTGGTTCCATGGGTACGGAATCTTATGTATTAGTTGGAACACAACAGGCCGAAGTACTTTCATTTAGTTCTTCCTGTCATGGCGCCGGACGCAGTATGAGCCGTCATCAAGCAAAACGAACTTGGAATGGTCGAGCTTTAGTGGATCAACTTGCTAATGAAGGCATTATTATTCGTAGCCCTTCTATGCGGGGAGTTGTAGAGGAAGCTCCAGGCGCATATAAAGACGTGTCAGCTGTTGTGAATGTAGCACATCATGCAGGCCTATCACGAAAAGTTGCACGCCTCAAGCCAGTCGTTTGCATTAAGGGATAATGGTGAGTAATAAACACGCCTACATTGGCACAAGTGGATGGAGCTATGATCATTGGAAAGATGATTTTTATAAAGGCATCCCAAGAAAAAACTGGTTGCGATTCTGTGCTGAAAAATTTTCTTCCATCGAGATCAATTCTACTTTTTATCACCTTCAACATAGAAAAACATTTAAACACTGGCATGATCAAACCCCAGAAAATTTTCATTTTTCAATCAAAGCCAATCGATATCTGACTCATAATAAAAAGCTTAATGACCCAATTCCTTGTGTCCAGCTTGAATGTGAACACGCTCATGTGCTTGGAGACAAACTTGCTGCTGTAGTTTGGCAGTTGCCCAGTTACTTTCATAAAAATGTTAACAAGCTCCATGCATTTGCACGAGCATTGCAATTTTGGCCCGATACACGTCACGTTCTGGAGTTTCGACATGCTTCTTGGTTTGACCAAGAAGTAAGTCAATGTCTGAGCGATTACAACATAGCAGTATGTATATCTGACGCGGCCAATTGGCCTAATTGGGACACAGTTACAACAGACGTGGCATATGTTCGCCTGCATGGTCATAAAAGAACTTATGCATCAGCATATAGCAAGTCTTCACTTATGTTTTGGACAAAACGCATAAAGACTTGGCTTACAGAAGACAGGGATGTCCATGTCTATTTTGATAATGATGCAGAAGGCGCCGCCCCATATGATGCACTTCGCTTAATTAAATTACTTAAAGAAGAATCGCAAAAACATCATCACGCCAAGATGTCATATAAATAGGTAAGTTGCTATTCGTCTTAGATATGGATTTAAACGAATGTTTAGAGATATAGATGAGTATACACAACGCTGATATCGCGAACATATTCGAAGAAATCGCAGATCTGCTTGAAATCGAAGGCGCTAACCCATTTCGCATACGTGCCTACCGCAACGCTGCTCGTACAATTCAGTCGATGGCGCAAGACATTAAAATACTTATTGATCAAGGAGAAGATCTAAAAAAAATACATAGTATAGGCAAAGACTTAGAAGCGAAGATACGAGAGATTATTAATACTGAGGAATGCAAAACGCTCTTAGATTTACAGAAGCGTGTCCCTGCTGCTCTTTCTAATTTATTAAAAGTTCCTGGCCTCGGCCCTAGGCGGGTGCAAACTCTGCATAAAAAACTTGGAATCAATACGCCAAAACAATTGGAACAAGCCATTCGTAAAGGCCAAGTTCGTCAACTGGCCGGGTTTGGACAAAAAATTGAAGAGAAAATTTTACATGCACTTGAAGCACATGCAGAAAAAAAGCGGCGTTTCACATTAGCGATCGCGGGCCAGTATGCAGAACCACTAGCAGCATACCTGAAAAGCATTAAAGACGTTAGTCGTGTTGCTATCGCAGGTAGCTATCGACGCCAAAAAGAGGCTGTTGGTGATATTGATATTCTTGCCATTGCAAGTAAAAACAGTCCCGTAATAGAGCGCTTTACGACCTACGATGAAGTAGCAAATGTAGTCTCGAAAGGTACCACTCGAGCCTCGATAATTTTACGCTGTGGGCTACAAGTAGATCTTCGAGTAGTTGAAAAACAAAGTCTAGGCGCTGCATTACAGTACTTTACAGGTTCTAAAGCTCACAACATTGCAATTCGCCGATTGGGACAACAACGTGGCTTGAAGATTAATGAGTATGGGGTCTTCAAAAAAGATCAGCGCGTTGCGGGCAATACGGAAAAATCTGTTTATCACGCAGTAGGTTTGCCTCTTATACCGGAGGAGCTGCGCGAGAATCGTGGAGAAATTGAGGCTGCCCAACAAAATGTACTGCCCAAGCTAATAAAGCTGCCAGATCTGAAAGGTGATCTGCACATGCACACACGAGCTTCAGATGGTAGAGACACAATTAAACAAATGGTTGATGCAGCACAACAATATGGATTCCAATATATCGCCATAACTGAGCACTCTAAAAGTCTTCCTGTTGCACATGGCCTTGATGCTAACGATTTGGCAAAGCAAATTGAAGAAATTGATCGCATAAATGAAAAGCTCAAAGGTATCCAAATTCTAAAAGGTATTGAAGTGGAAATTTTAGAGGACGGCAGTCTAGATCTTCCGAATTCGATTCTAGGCAAATTAGACCTCGTAGTAGGCGCTGTACATAGCAAATTTAACCTTACTCGTGCCAAACAAACACGCCGAATTATGTGTGCCATTAATCATCGTTACTTTAGTATTTTGGCACACCCAAGTGGCAGATTATTAACCGAACGTGAACCCTATAGTGTTGATATGAGTCGCGTCATTCGCGAAGCAAAGAACCGTGGTTGTTTTCTTGAACTCAATACGCAGCCAAAACGACTAGATCTGATCGACAGGCATTGTCAAACCGCAAAAAATGAAGGTGTACTAATTTGCATCAATTCTGATGCACACGACACCAACGGATTTAACAACTTGAGATTTGGCATCGGTCAAGCACGGCGAGGATGGTTGACTGCACGAGATGTAGTTAACACTCGGCCAATTAATCAATTTCGTAAACTGCTTAAATCTACGATGCAATAAAAAATGTATTCATATTTAAATCAAAATGCATAATGTATTAATTACTGGCAGCAATCGTGGTCTTGGATTTGAATGGGCATGCCAATATGCACAACAAGGATGGCGTGTTTTTGCAACGTGTAGAAATCCCCAAAATGCAAGCAACCTTAATAGCTTCGCGCAAAAGAATTCTAATATAAGCGTCCATCAATTGGATGTGACAAATCATGATGAAATTGTTGCACTTGCAAAAGAATTAAATGCATATGCAATTGACATATTAATCAATAATGCAGGAGTTTATTTAGAAAAAAATAATAGTTCTATCGGATCTCTTAACTACAGTAGCTGGGAAGATACTTTTAGAGTCAATACATTAGGTCCAATTCGTGTTACAGAAGCATTTCTACAACACATCGCTGCTAGTGAGAAACGTATTATCGTTACAATTTCTAGTCACATGGGAAGTATTGCCGATATTCAAGCAATAGGAAGTTACTATTATAGATCGAGTAAAGCTGCTCTAAACGCGGCTATGAAATGTCTTTCTATAGAGTTAAAACCTAAAAATATTGGTGTATTACTGTTACACCCAGGATGGGTACAGACTGAATTAGGTGGACAGAATGCAACACTTACAGCAAAGCAAAGCGTGAAAGCAATGCATGAAATTATAAAGCACTTTTCAATCAAGAATACAGGTGATTTTATACGCTATGATGGCACTCCATTGCCATGGTGAAACACATGAGCCAATATTAAATGAATAAATGTCCAGTGATGAAACTAAAATAGCATAAGGTTATATATTTTCTTATCTCTAAGTGCTTTCCTTGCAGCTTGTATACTTTAAATAAATTTTGAGGTTGATTTGGCTTCTCACTGATTTTATGGTACTGACCCCAATTAAACAAAATGAATTTGGGAGCTTTAATTATATATATTAAACCGAATAGCAAATAACTAGTATAATGGTTTTTATAATTTTCTGTTCACGTGGATGTGTTTTCGATAGAGATAGTATAAATATACACTGACCAAGACTGCACCTAGCCCTAACACAAGAAAAACAAAGTTATTCCTCTCCAAAAAGCTTGATCCAAGATACACTGTACCAAGTGCGTAGGGTAATTCGGTTATAGCTAGAGCTAAAAAATAAAGTGAAAATCTGTAATGCAAAGTGCCTAACACATAACCTGGTATCTCTGATGGTAAGGCAGCTTGAAATAGCAGAATATGAATGAACTTTGCACGTCGACTCAGTTGTTCTTCTAAATTGGAAATCCGAGTCTTTCCAATAATCTTTGAAGTCACTGGACGCCCAAGATAGTGGCCAATACCAAATGATAATATACCGCCAAAAAGCCAACCAACCCACAGTAGACTAAAACAAACTGTAGCGCCCCATGTGTAAACACCGATTGGAACAAGAACTGCGCTCGAATAAAAAGCTAGCATCGCAGAAACCGTAGCTAATAGGACAAATAGCAATATACCAAAAATCGGAAATTGAGAGATGACAGTCTCAGCCAATACAATAATTTCCTCAATTTTTTGATACAGGACATCTGTATTTACGATGAATACAGCGACAACAATAATTGCACCAAGAAGTACAATGCGTTTATTAAATAAATGTTTGATTGTCATCGTTATAAGCAATAATAAATAAAAAGCTCTAACAAATTTTTCTATAGCAAATATGCGTAGATAGTTAGTTATCTGTCATTAAGCAAAGAATTATCATTAAGGCTCGTATGATAAGAACCCACTTGAACTAAGTATTGCTTGTTAACATTATATAATATCTGGGTACATAGATTTTCCATAACTAGTTATGCTAGTTAAGTACCCTCCTTCAAGACCCAAAGAAACATATCTATTCTTGATATTGATTCTAATTTGACTTGTATCAATCATTGTTATTAATACTTAGCCATAGTCTCATAATAATCATAGGATGCAAAAAAATCTTATCTTCTAATTAATATAGTTGACTGAAAATTACTGGTTATTATAGTTTTTACTTTTTGTAGACTGAAATTTGTCGCATGGGAAATATTGAGACACATAACAAGAAGCGTAAATTATTTCGCACTAGTGAATCTAGTAAGTATAAGCATATTACTATTTCTCTTAAAGAAAAAGTTGCCTTTCTAAAAAATACAAAAACATATCCCGAAAAACCAAACCGAATCGAAGTAAAAGAAACGCATATGTCCTGGGTTTTTCTTACCCAAGATTTTGTTTATAAATTAAAAAAACCTGTAAAAAGTAAATTGTTAGATTACAGCACTCTCTCAAAAAGACAAAAGAACTGTCGTATTGAAGTTCAATTAAATAAACGTTTAGCGCCAAATGTATATCTTGGCGTTGTACCTATAACAGCTGATCACAGTGGTAAATTAAGGCTACAAGGCGATGGAGAAGCTATTGATTGGCTCGTGAAAATGAGACGATTGCCGTCTAAGCGCATGCTTGACTATGCAATTCAAAATCATACTGTTAAAGAAATCGATATATACAACTTTACTAAAGTATTAGCAAACTTTTATAAAAATGCGAATCGAGTAAAAATGACATCAAATGATTACTGCGCTCAATTTGAAAAATATATTTTGGAAAACCGTGAAGAACTATTATTACCACATTACACACTAGCCAAGAGTCTGATCAATTCTATAACTACTTATCAATTAGAATTCCTAAAACAACATTCTGAATGTTTTGCACAGCGTGCTGATAGTAATAAAATCGTTGAAGCACATGGTGATCTACGACCTGAACATATATGTTTGTTGGAAGAACCTGTAATTATTGATTGTTTAGAATTTAGCCGCGAACTACGAATTCTCGATCCTGTTGATGAATTGTCTTTTCTCGCATTGGAATGCGAACGCCTTAGTTCTCCATCTGTAGGAAAACTAGTTTTGGAAATGTATTCAAGGAGTACAAACGATATCCCACCAGTTAAGCTTGTACATTTCTATAAGAGTTACCGCGCGTGTGTTCGAGCCAAGCTTGCGATTTGGCATTTAAGAGACGATCAAGTTCTTAATCATGCTAAGTGGACTCAGAAATCAAATGACTACCTAAAGTTAGCCAATAATTTTGCGCATAAGTTGAATTAACCAGGGTAAACTTTTTATCTCAGCTCTCTAGAAGCTCGACTATAGAATTTCCAGAATGGATTCTTTTAATCGCTTCCGATATTAGAGGTGATACATCAATCGAAATTAATTTATTGTTGATACTTACTGATTTCAATCGAGAAAAAAGAATAGTATTAGTGATGACAATTTTTTCAAGCGATTCATTGGTAAATAACTGATCTGACTTGCCAGTAAATAATCCATGAGTAGCTGCTGCATATACCTTGTTACAACCCTTGGCCTTGCATGCATTAGCAGTTCGTACAATTGTGCCACCCGTACTAATCAAATCATCAATAATAATTGCATCTTTATTCTTAACATCACCAACCACAGCTTCTCCACTAACTATACCTGCACTACGTTTCTTTTCCATAAATGCACTAGCAACCGGTCTATCAAGTCGATGCATAAGTGCTTCTCGAAATATTTCAGCACGTTTAATACCTCCTACATCGGGGGACACAACGATGATATCTTCATCCTTAATTTCTTTAACAAAATAATCTATAAATAAATTTTTGGCTTCAAGATGTTCGGAACTACAACGAAATGCATTTTGATAAGCAGCTAGATTATGGACATCCATCACCACGACTCGATCTGTGCCAACAGCTTCAAGCAACATCGCTACATATCGTGTTGTTACCGGATCTCGTGACTTAGTTTTTCTATCTTTACGTGCATAACATAAATACGGAATTATGGCTGTAACCTGCCTTGCAGCCGCATCTTTCAAAGCTCCGATAAAAAATAGAAGTCGGCAAAGCTTGTCATTAACACTTTGCTCCATATCACTGTATAAAGACTGAATAACAAAGACATCTTGATTACGAACACTTTGCAGTGGTCGACACTTATGTTCTCCATCTTCAAAGTGTCGCTCTTCAAGTTTACCTAGCTCTATTCCAAGTTGTTTGTTTACTTTTTTTGCGATATCTTCACTATCGGAAAAAGCAAAAACACTTAACTCCTTTTGAACGGCAATAGAAGGCGTAACTACCATTATTCATTTAGCTATAAGCAGATGTTTCACAAACCAATTACTTGCGAGTTTTGCGACTTGCTCCAATTTACCGGGCTCCTCAAACAGGTGAGTTGCTCCCGGAACAATTTCAATTTGTTGCTCAACATTAAGCAACTTACTCGCCTCTTCGTTTAACTGGATCACTACAGAGTCGTCCCCCCCAACGATAAGTAAAGTCGGTGCGCGCACATTAGGTAAAGCACCTCCTGCAAGATCGGGGCGTCCACCACGTGATACAACAGCCCCAACTTCTTTAGGCCGTTTTGTCGATCCGATCAAAGCCGCAGCAGCGCCTGTGCTAGAACCAAACAGCCCAATGCGTAATGCTTGTGTAGATTCAAAGTTTTTGGTCCAATCAATTGCATTAACAAGTCGTCGAGACAATAATGGAATATCAAAGCGATATTCTCTTGTATATTGGTCGACTTCCTCCTCCTCCGCTGTAAGCAAATCAAATAACAGTGTTGCTAATCCTGCGTCATTAAGTGTTTTTGCTACAAAACGGTTACGCGAGCTAAAGCGACTACTACCACTGCCATGAACAAATAGAACAATCGCATTCGACTCTGCAGGAATAGTAAGATTTCCTCCCAGCTGATCTTTTCCAGCTTGTACAATAACTTCACTAGTTTGATATGTAGTATTGTTTACTATGACTTCGCTCATGAGTTTCATTCGACAGCATCGATTTTTTTGGCGGTCTCTCTTGATAAGGATGCAAGCAACTCGCGCACTTCTTCGTCAGTGACTTGTGTAAAATCTGAGTACCATTGTCCAATGCTAAACAACATATCAGGAACCGCAAGACAAATTACTTTATCCGCTTCATTATGTAATAGTTTCAATGTTTCTGGTGCACCGATTGGTACTGCAACCACAATTTCAGAAGGGCCCACTTGACGTAATGCCGCTACTGCTGCACGCATAGTCGCACCTGTTGCGATTCCATCATCCACAAGAATTACACAACGATTGTTTAAATCAGGTGCCGGCAAATCATCTCGATAGGCTTGAGATCTTCGTTGCAGTTCACTCTGTTCAGAAGCAGCTACTTGATCAATGGTTTCTGCAGAAATATTGTACATAGCGATAACTTCTTGATTTAATACCCTCGCACCACCTGTGGCAATTGCACCCATTGCAAGCTCACTACGCCCTGGCACACCCAGTTTGCGCACCAACATCAAATCCAAAGGCGCATTTAAAGCTTTAGCCACTTCAAATCCTATGGGAACACCACCACGAGGTAGCGCTAAAATAATGACTTCTGAGCGATTAGCGTACGATTGCAGGGCATCACCAAGCAAGCGTCCCGCTTCTGAACGATTTATAAACGGCAATGTTATATCGTTTTTACCCAATGATATTCATCCTCTAAACATGACCCAATAAATATAAAGAAATATGAAGCTTTATTAGCAAACATACCTCCAACTCCTCAAATAACATGGTTATACAATCTAAAAGCACTTTCACTGATCAATATCAAATCGTCTACAAATTCAGGGGAAAACAAAACACATTTGACAAATAACCCACTTTTAATGGCACAATCTAATCGGTGAATGCGAGGCTTTACAGACGTCTATATCGAAACTCAGAATAAACTTTTGCACTTTTACCCTGCAGATCTGCTCCATTTCAAAACTAGTTTAGAATCTGTTTTCAGATCAACTTTTGCTCCAAATTGCTTACACTGTCTATTAATAGTTTTTTTTAGCCATAGCGAATCATCAAGTGAAGCTTGATTTACTCTAAATTTTTTAACCTGTGTTGGTACCATACGAAATTCAATGAGCTTTCTCGATGAAAGTCCCATACGTACGAAATACATCAAACCCAAATCACTTCTAAATGTTTCATAACCACTAATACCTTCATAATCATCAATAAAATCACCACACCCATAAATAATTGGTTTATCTTTATAAACTTCAATTCCTTTTACATGATGAGAGGAATGTCCATGAATGATATCAACACCTGCTTCATTAATTAGTTTATGTGCAAACTCTACTTGTTCATTTTGAATTTGGTATCCCCAATTACTTCCCCAATGAATAGAGACAACTACGAGATCTTTAGGTTTTTTTGTTTCGTTGATCTTAGTTCGAATTTGCGTAACTGAACTCGCAGATAAGTCTGCTAACAAATTGATACCAGGCACATCCATAGCAGCCCGCCAATTTACGGGTATTCCACTTGTCTGTAGCCCATATGAAAATACTATAATTCGAGCCTGTCTTCTCACATTCAACACTGCTGGCTTTTCTGCTTCATTTATATTTCTCCCTGCACCTGCAAATTTTATATTTGCTTTTTTTAATGTTTTTATTGTCTCTTCGAGTCCTGAATACCCCCAATCAAGTGTGTGATTATTTGCAAGAGAACAATAATCTATATTAGCAACCGTTAAACATGAGATATTTTTAGGATGCATTCTGTAATTGATGCCTTTACCCTTCCAATAATCGTTACTCTTAGTTACGCTTGTTTCTAGATTAATTATTCTTATATCTGTGTCCATGCGCTTCATTTCATCAAGCACATCCCCCCAAATATAAGAATAGTTTATAGGTTTTTGTATCTCACCATTCCTCTGCTCGGCAAGCTCTACATACCCTTTAGCACTCTTCATGAAAAACTCATATAGTTTAGGGTCACAAGGATGAGGCATCACCTGATCAATACCTCTACCTGTCATCACATCACCACACATAAATATTGTTACGAATTCGTCCATTTATAATAAAAATTAAAAAATTAAAAGCATCGCTACTTCATCCATATTATTAACACTTTTTATGTATCAATACTCATAACATAACAATGGTGTACAAAAAGCTACATCGTTTTGATATAAGCTAAAATCTTATCAACAAAAATATAGCAATTAGTAATTCCGTAATGTAAATACGAATTACAAATGCTAATAATCGTTCTGGTTGAACTAATGAATTATCGAAAACCAATCGGCTACTATTTCTGGCTATATAATTGACTCAATTGATATTGATCAATTGTTGCACCGCTATACTGTGATATTCACATACACAACTATCTGTCATGTTACTAGCGCTGGGATTGAAATTGCCACTGAGTGTTTAAATCCTGAATTATTTCAATTAGATGCAAAACAAGGCCAACGAACACTCAATTGCATACGAAACGCTATAAAAATGGAGAATAACGAAGATGGCAATTATAGGAATTGACCTGGGCACCTCTAACTCAGCTGCCGCGGTTTTGCGTGGAGGCAGACCAGTAATTATTCCAAGTTCTGAAGGTGTAAGTCTTGGCGGCAAGGCGTTCCCCAGTTATGTTGCGATAACTCATGATGGCCAAAAACTTGTGGGTGAGCCAGCAAGACGTCAGGCAACCGCAAACCCGGATGGTACAGCAACCGGGTTCAAACGTCTTATGGGACAACGAAAAAAAATTAAACTGCACGATAAAGAGTTCACGCCTGAACAACTATCAGCGTTTTTACTACAAAAAATTAAAAACGATGCCGTTTCATTTCTTGGTGAACCAATAGAGAAAGCCGTTGTTACCGTACCCGCCTACTTTGATGATAATCAAAGAAGTGCTACTAAAGATGCTTGCAAAATTGCTGGAATTGAAGTTGCAAGACTAATTAATGAACCAACTGCAGCTTCACTCGCATATGGTTTAGACCGACTAGCTGAGGAATTACGTATTGCTGTTATAGACTTTGGAGGTGGAACCCTTGATATAACAATAATGGAATTTGGCAAAGGTGTCTTTGAAGTGAAATCTACAAGTGGCGATACCAAACTTGGAGGTTCTGACATGGATGAGGATATATTTGAGTATCTAGCCGACAAATTTCATAAAGAAAGTGGCATAGATATCCATAAGGATCCAAAAGCAGTATCGCGACTAAGAGAAGCGGCAGAAATTGCCAAAATTGATCTTTCGACTAGTACGACTACAAGGATAAGTCTTCCATATTTGGCTGCACGCAAGGGCGAAGTTTATAACTTTGATATGGAAATGAGTCGAGCTCAACTCGAAAGACTTGCCCTGCCCATTGTTGAACGTTGTCGTGGTCCGGTTGAACAAGCTTTAAGAGATGCACAAATTCAGACAAAGGATATAGACCGCATCATTTTTGTAGGCGGACCGACTCGAATGCCTGTTGTGCGCAACTTTTTTGAGAAAATACTGGAACGCACTGCTGAGATGGGAGTTGATCCAATGGAATGTGTCGCTAGTGGTGCTGCCATTCAAGCTGGTGTTTTGTCAGGGGAAGTCGGAGATATTGTTCTTGTTGATGTAACTCCTCTAACACTTGGTGTAGAAACACTTGGTGGTGTCGCTACACCATTGATCAAACGCAATACGCCTATACCTATCAAGCATACCGAGTCATTCACTACTGCAGCTGATATGCAAACAAGTGTTACTGTAAATGTATTTCAAGGAGAACGTCCAATGGCTGGCGATAACACTAGCCTCGGCTTGTTCAACCTCGATGGTATACCACCAGCACCGCGTGGAGTGCCGAAAATTGAAATTACTTTCGATATCGATAGTAACGGCATTTTAAATGCAACCGCAAAAGACACAGCCACAAGTAAATCACAGTCCATAAGAATTACAGGTTCTACACGACTCTCCGATGAAGATAAGGAGCGCATGATTAATGAAGCTGAAAAATTTGCAAAAAAAGATAAACAACGCAAGGAAGAAGCAGAAAAACTTAACACAGCCGATGCGACATGTTATCAAGCAGAAAAAATGCTAGCGGATTTTAGTGAGAAACTACCTGACGAATTACGAAAAAGTATAGAAGATGCAATGCATAAAACAAAAGATGCTATTTCGAAACATGATGCACAACTTGCAAGTGAACAAGCTAAAGATCTTGAAAACGTTTTGAAAGAGGCGGGTACAACAATTTATGCACAAACCTCTAAGACTGAGGATTCAGGCCAAACCGAAACTTCAAGTACCAGTGAGGAGAAGGATGCGTCAAAACCTAGCGACGAGGAATCACATAGTCGAGTTGTAGATGCCGAGTACGAGGAAACATAACAATATTAAATTCACTAGGCGTGAATTGTGGAAACTGCACAACGCGATTACTACGACGTTCTTGGTATTTCTAATGATGCCGATGAAAAAAAAATTAAGAATGCTTTTCGCAAACTGGCAATGGAATACCATCCAGACAGAAATAAATCTCCAGATGCAGAAGCGAAATTCAAAGAAATTGCTGAAGCGTATGCTGTATTGTCAGATTCAAAAAAGCGCGCTGAGTATGATACCAGGGGCTATGTAGATATATCTGGATTTACAACGGAAGATCTGTTTGGTGACATTAACTTTGATGACCTTTTTGGAGGCCTTGGCTTTGACTTTGGATTAGGTGGCGGATTGTTTGATCCTTTTCGCCATCGACACAGAGGACCTGTTCGTGGTGCCAATATAGAAGTTGAGTTGCGTATCCCATTAAAGCTAGTTGTTACAGGTGGAGAAGAAACCGTTCGTTTTCCTCACGTGAAAAATTGTTCAGTTTGCAACGGATCAGGCACTGAGCCCGGCCATCCTCCAAAGCAGTGTAAAAAATGCAATGGTAGTGGAAAAAAAGTAAGCAGTAGTGAAAAAGGAAGAGTAAAGTTTCAAAAAATTACTTCGTGCACAAATTGTCACGGCCGTGGTGTGATTATTAACAAACCATGTCACGAGTGTCACGGAAACGGTAAAGTCGAGCATACTGAGACATTAAAAGTCACTATACCAATCGGTGTTGAGGAAGGTATGGCTTTGCGAGTCCCTGGCCATGGCCAGGCAAGTCCCGATGTGAATGGCACCCCAGGTGATCTATACGTAATTGTGCGTACTTTATACGATCCGCGTTTTGAACGTCGTGGTATTCACTTATGGCGCAGCGAAGACATATCCGTCACGGATGCAGTACTTGGTACGAAGTTACGGGTGCCAACACTAGAAGGTAATATCGAAGTATCTGTGCCTCCAAGCACACAACCCGATACTGTATTAAAAGTACACAATAAAGGATTACCTGAATTTAACGGTGACGAATATGGAGACTTAAATATTCACGTGCATGTACAGATACCCGTGAAACTTACTAGACAAGAATGTAAACTTTACCAACAACTCGATGCATTGAGTAAAAACAAATAATACTAATTTCAAGCACTCAATCATGTAGCGCAACCATCCCTGGTTTTCTAAGAATGCAAGTCAAATTCTAATAAATCACTATTTGATAATTACAGTAATAAATAGAACTTGCAAAGCAGATTAATACAACTAATAAACTATCAAACAACAAAAAATTTTACCCTCTATAATAACTGATATTGATTTAAATCAACCTTCTAAATTTACTGTCCCAATGTTCTAAACGAAATTAACTTTCAATTGTTTTTGAAATTGCATTGGTTTGATATAAATCAACCCTGCTTCCCAAAATTCATATTTAATGTATTTACATAAAGTTTACAAATTATGAATGGTGAGGAAATGAATAAAATATTACAGTCATTTTTGGATGTTAGAGTTTGGTTGATTATACCTATCATTGGCGCAGTTTGTTATAGCTTTTCAAATAACTTGTTAGCAGTAGAGAAAATGGAACTACAGTTTGCCGAAGGAGCGGTGGGTAAAGTTGTACCAAGTGATAATGCCTTTGAACTTAGGCAACAAGGAAAAGATATTGTTTTTGTGAGTGTGCGCGAACGTGCTGAATGGGATGAATATCATATTCCTGGTGCTGTATGGATCCCACATAGCAAACTCAAAGAGCAGGATGAGTTTGCCTGGAAGTTATTAAAGGAGCTTTCTGACACACACGAATATGTGCTTACTTATTGTGGTGCTGGTCATCGTAGTGGTTTCGTAGCAACGCAGGCACAAGAGCAGGGTTTAAAAAATGTATATAACTTAGATGGCGTATCATTTTGGAAAGAAAAATACCCAGTTTTCCATGGAGAGCCCCGTCCTCCTGACAAAGACCCGAAGATGGTTCATTTAGATGAGGCATATTATTATTATAAAGCAGGCTTTGATGATGTGGATTTTATTGATGTGCGTGAACCAGAATCCATAGCCATGTCTGGAGGTAAGATCATTAAGGGGGCCAAAGTCATACCGTTATCAGAGTTGACCAAAAATTTGGATCAAATCGATTGTAAAAAGGATTCAGTATTTGTCTGTGAAGGTACCGCTCATGGTGGAGAATGTTCTGCAAGTCCTGCAGCAGGAAAGATTGTGATCGATAAGCTTGGATGTAAAGCAGGTCATATTAAATACATGTTAGAGGGGCATGATGCTTGGGAGATAGCTGGGTATCCAGTTGAAGCTTACACGCCATAAGCGTGCCTGATGATCTCACATTTGCGATTGTTCTCGGTGCTGCGGTAATTGACTCCATCAACCCGTGCGCGATAGGTGTCATTTTATTTTTATCGAGTGTGTTACTGAAGGTTTCCTCTGATAAGAGCCTGCTGCTACGCCTTGGCCTAATTTATATCGCAACGGTTTACGTAGTATATACACTTTCTGGTCTTGGTTTAGTTTGGTTTCAGCACACCTTAATTAGTAAAGGGTATGCTGAGATTATTGGCATTATTGTCGGAATTTTCGTGATTTCATTAGGTCTAATTGAACTCAAGGATTTCTTCTGGTACGGAAAAGGTATTTCTTTAGAAATTTCGCCTAAGCATAAAGACAAAATTGTTGCGCTTACAGAAAAAATTTCCGTCGTTAGTATAATTACAATTGGTGCATTTGTTGCCTTAGTTGAGTTGCCTTGCACAGGCGGGCCGTATCTTGCAATTACGGCGATACTCGCAAAATCATTTGATCTGCAAGCGTTATTTTATTTGCTTATCTACAATGGTATTTTTGTGGCTCCCTTGATTGCCATCTTGCTATTAATCTACTTTGGTTCCTCAACTGTGCGACTTAAACAATGGAGACAAAAAAAACGAAAATGGATGAATCTTGCATCTGGCATACTTATGATTTCTCTAGGCACATTATTAATCTTGTATTATCAATTAGGCTGGCACCTATGAAACTTTTCGCAACAACTATTATTATTTTAAGCATAAATCTTTTTACAGGCTGCTCAGATGAAGAAACTGATGATGCTTTAAAAATTCAAGATCCTGCGATAAAAGCACGCATTGAGCTTGCAAAATGTTTGACTCAAAAAGGATGGATTATGTATGGCTCATTTACTTGCTCTGCGTGTATAGCATCGAAAAAATTGTTTGGAGAAGAGGCATTTGCGCATATCAAAGAAATCGAATGTAATCCACATGCGCCCAATACGAAAGTAGAGCTATGTATTGAAAAGAAGATTCGCGATACGCCGACTTGGATTTTGGAAAAAGACGGCCAAGAGATAATGAGAATTGCAGAATATCAAATGCTAGAAGACCTTGCTAAAAATTCAGGCTGTGAATTTCAATCTCAATAATATCAATTTAACGTTATGTAATATCAAAGATAGAAATGTATCATTGAATCGATGATTTGTTATCTTTAAGAAATTATAAACAATGCTATTCCTACTATTAGACACATAAAGCAAAAAATACTAAAAATTAATCTTTGTCTAACGACATCACCAATTTCTTTGAGAAATAAGTCTGTATAAGTTCCATATTCTTTCTCAAGAATAAATTTTCGTACCTCAGTATAGCTCATGATTGGATCAGGAGGGCTTTTTCCTATTGGACATTTAAGATTTAGCCAGATCTCATAATGATTAATTTTTATATGCTCTATCATTCTCGAAAGAGAGCGTTGATATAAAAACCAACTAATGAAAGTACCACTTGCACCAAATGCTGTTAGTAACAAATAAAAATCTTTCATATTTAGATATTGCTAAAAATTAGTATGCTTAATCTTTATTGAACGAATATTTAATTCTATTTAGCTGCAAAGAAAAAAATTGATGCCCAAAGCAGGGATGCAAATGTGAGAACCAATAGAACTCCCGCAGAAACTGCGCACATTACTGAAGTCAATTCTTTTTTTATAACACCGGCCGCTGTGATTATTGCAACTATAATACTTCCACCAGCGCCCCAAAACATAACTTTTGAAGCTCTTATTAATTTATTTGACGCCCCTTCTGGCACAGAAATTAAATCCGCCAAAGGCGAAATAATGTATCCAAAAACATAAAGCAGCATTGCTATTACAATGGATAACATTAGTAATTCAATTGCTACAACTTTACGCATAGATAATTATTCTTGCACTGATTCCATCGTGATTACTCCAAGCCTCAATGGCCTGATTGGTGTGACGTTTTCACCATAAATCACTGAAGTCTGATAAGCCTTGAATCCTTGACAAGAGATAATCACCAAGTAGTCAGCCTGATGTGGGGGAACTATGAATACTTTATGAAATTTTCCTGGAATACTGTCTGGCCCTTGCAGGGTTTTTCCATCTTGATTCTGCAATTCAAT